>MTOL01000308.1 GCA_002011685.1 Deferribacteres bacterium JdFR-76 | reverse complement strand
CCGTAAATCGGATTGGCATGGGTCACGGGAGAGGCCTCGGAAAGTCCGTACCCTTCCACCAAACGGCCCCCCGTAATGCGCTCAAACTCGCGCTGAACCTCCACAGGAAGGGCAGCACCTCCGCTAATGCAAGCTTTAATGGTACGGATGTTGTATTTGGAAACGTCCGGATAATTGTTAATAGCTACATACATCGTGGGAACGCCCGGAAAGATGGTCACCTTCTCCTTCTGAATAGCCTTCAGGACCATCTTGGTGTCAAAACGCGGAACCAGCACAGCCGTACATTTGCCGGCCACTGAAAGGTGCAAACAAGTGGTCATGCCATAGCTGTGGAAAAAGGGCAACGCTGACAGAATCCGCTCCTGTCCCTCGGTTAAATCTGTGAGCCATGCTTTTGTCTGCAGCACATTTGCTACAATGTTTCGGTGCGTCAGTACCGCTCCTTTGGAAACACCTGTCGTCCCCCCCGTGTACATGAAAATCGCAATATCCTCCGGCGTTACGTTTTGATCCTCCGGTTCCGGATAGGACGTTTTCATCAGATCCTGAAAGAAATACACATTTTCTTGCGGTTCCACTTTAACATACGTGCCCTCTTTTTTCTCTTTGAGAGGATACAAAAGTTTCAGCAGCCCTGGCAAATACTCTTTGACGCCAGTAACGATGACCCTTTTCAGCCCGGTTTCCTTCCAGATTTTCTGGACTCTCGGGAAAAGCAGATTCAAAACCACTAGATATTCGGCATTGCTGTCGTTCAGCTGGTACTGGATTTCCCGTTCCACATAGAGCGGATTGGTGGGTACAAGAACGGCTCCCAGCTTCAGAGCAGCAAAGTGGACAATGGGATACTGAGGCAAATTGGGAAGAATAATGGCGACTTTGGTTCCCTTCCTAACTCCCATGTTGTACAATGCCGCCGCGAAATGATCCACATAATCCTTTAGCTGCCGGAAAGTGATTTTTTTCCCAAAAAACGAAACCGCCGGTGTGTCGGGAAAGGAGGCAGCTGCATCAACCAGCAGCTCATACATGGTTTTTTCGGGAACATCTATGGTTGGAGGAACCCCCTTTTCATAATGCTTTAACCAGACTTTCTCCATACGTTTCACCTCCGTTTTTTTCGAATTCAGGTGATTGATTTCTCAACCTTTTTTGAAGGCCTTTCCGAACGGCGGGCACCCAAATAACGGTACATAAAATCAAAATCCAATCCTGTGAAAAATTTTTCCTGTAAACCCTGTGGAAATATGAAAAAGCTTTTTTTGAGAATCAAGGAAAAAATGAAAGAAAGATTCGCCGACACCGCGTAAACAATCTGCACCAACAACCCAGAAAAAAAGCCCAACCGGCGTACCGGTTGGGCTTTGCACGAAGGAAGGAAAAGAATTCGCTATAATTTGAATTCGTAGCTGTTGATCGCTTTCATGTAATTGGCCCGTTCAAAAGCCGCCGGTTCCGCAACAGATTTCTGATTCATGCTGCCTTTCATCTGACTAACCGATTCGTATTCATGCTTCTCCATCCATTCGGTCATGCCTTTCAGCACCTCATGGATGTGATTCGGTCCGTGTTTGAGGAGGGCTGAACACATCATGGTCACATCCGCCCCCGCCATGACCAGTTTCAATACATCTTCCGCCGTATGGATGCCGGACGAAGCCGCAAAGCTCATCGGTAGCCGGGCCGACAGGATGGCAATCCACCGTAAAGGCAGCAGAATTTCTTCGGACCGGCTCAAATGAACGGTGGGAATCACTTCCAATTTTTCCAGATCCAGATCTGGCTGGTAGAAACGGTTGAACAGTACCAAACCATCAGCCCCCGCTTCTTTTAGCCGCTGCGCCAGATTGGAAAGATTGGTGAAGAACGGACCTAGCTTCACCGCAACCGGAATGTTCACATTTTTCTTGACGGCTTTCACATCGTCCACATAGATGTTTTCCACATCATTGCTGGTGAGTTCGGGATCCGTGGGAATATAGTAGATATTTAGTTCCAGCGCATCGGCTCCGGCTTCTTCCATCCGGCGGGCATACTCAATCCAGCCACCCGTGGAGACTCCATTCAGACTGGCGATGATGGGAATATCCACGGCCTCTTTGGCGCGGCGGATCAGTTCCAGATACTCTTCTGGCTCGGAACGAAAAGATTCCAGATCTGGAAAATAGGAGAGCGCCTCCGCGTAACTTTCCGTCCCTGCCGTGAGAAAATAGTCCAGCTCCTGCGCCTCCAGGCTGATCTGCTCCTCAAAAAGCGAGTACAGCACCACTGCAGAGGCGCCGGCATCTTCCAGCCTGCGTATGGTATCCACGTCCCGGGAAAGCGGCGACGCCGACGGGACGACCGGATTCCGCAACTTCAGTCCAAGATATGTTGTTGTTAAATCCATACCTACCTCGCTACGAATTTTCCTGGCCGTCAAACTGCAGCTGGGCCAGTTGCTGGTACAGTTTCCACCGCATGTTGACATCCTTTTGGGCCGCCTCCATCAGCATTTTGGCCCGTTCCGGGTTGAAGCGGGTCAGCATGCGGTAGCGGGTTTCCATCATAATATAATCCTGCAGCGCAATGCTGGGCGCTTTGGAATCGATTTTTAGCGGGTTCTTCCCTTCCGCCAGCAGTGCCGGGTTAAACCGGAACAGTGGCCAATACCCGCTTTTTACCGCCGCCTCCTGGTTGCGCATTCCTTTGGCCATATCAATTCCGTGGGCGATGCAGTGGCTGTAGGCAATGATCAGCGACGGCCCCTCATACGCATCGGCCTCCAGAAAGGCCCGCAGCGTCTGCTGGTCGTTTGCTCCCATGGCCACCTTGGCCACATAAACGTAACCGTATGTCATCGCCATCAGGGCCAGATCTTTCTTCGGCTTCGGTTTGCCGCCGGCCGCAAATTTGGCCACGGCCCCCATCGGGGTAGCTTTGGACATCTGACCGCCGGTATTGGAATACACTTCAGTATCAAGCACCAGCAGGTTTACATCGCGGCCCATGGCCAGCACATGGTCCAGACCGCCGTAGCCGATATCGTAGGCCCAGCCGTCGCCTCCCACAATCCAGACACTCTTGCGCACCAGGTAATCTGCCAGGCCCAGAAGCTGCTTCGCCTCCGGTGAATTTATCTCCTTAAGCTTCTTCTTCAGCTCTTCCACCCTCTGGCGCTGTTCGTGAATTTCCGCCTCCGATCGCTGACGGGCATTCAGGATGGCATCCACCAGGCCATCGCCAATCTGTGGTGCCAGCTTCACCAGCAGTTCTTTGGCAAATTCCATATGTTTGTCGAGGCTCAGGCGGAAGCCCAAACCGAACTCAGCGTTGTCCTCAAACAGCGAATTGTTCCAGGTTGGTCCCCGGCCATTGTCATCCACGGTATAGGGTGTGGTCGGCAAATTGCCGCCATAGATGGAAGAACATCCGGTTGCATTGGCAATCAGCGCCCGGTCACCAAACAGCTGAGTCAGGAGCCGTACATAGGGCGTTTCACCGCATCCGGCGCAGGCACCGGAGAACTCAAACAGCGGCCGCAAAAATTGTGCGCCTTTCACCGTCTCGATCCGTACCGAACGGCGGTCCGCATCGGGAATCGAAAGGAAGAAATCCCAGTTTTCCCGCTCCTGTTCCCGCAACGGAATCTGCGGTGCCATGTTCAGAGCCTTCCGGCTGGTGTCCGTTTTGTCTTTCACCGGACACACATCCACGCACAGGGCGCAGCCGGTGCAATCTTCCGGCGCAATCTGGATGGTGTACTTCATCCCGGCATATTCTTTGCCGCGGTAATCCGCAGACTTGAAGGTCGGCGGGGCTTCCTCCAGATATTTGGGATCGTACACCTTCGCCCGGATGGTGGAATGCGGACACGCCATCACACACTTGCCGCACTGGATACAGAGCTTCTCATCCCACACCGGAATTTCCAGCGCAATATTGCGTTTTTCCCACTGGGCTGTTCCGGTTGGGAAGGTCCCATCTTCAGGAAAAGCACTCACCGGCAGGCTATCACCCTCTCCGGCCATAATTTTGGCCAGAACATTCTTCACAAAATCCGGTGCTTTTTCCGAAACAATAGGCGGAATCTCTTTCTTGCTGGTCGGGTGATCCGGATACTTGACCTCTTTCAGGTTGGCCAGCGTCTGGTCTACGGCGTGGAAATTCTTCTGAACCACATCCTCGCCCTTAGAGCCGTACGTTTTGCGGATTGCTTCCTTGATTTTGGCAATGGCCTCATCCCGCGGCAGAATGCCGGAAATAGCAAAAAAGCAGGTCTGCATAATAGTGTTAATCCGGACCCCCATGCCGGTTTCTTTGGCCACCTTGTAGGCGTCGATGGCGTAGAATTTCAGCTTCTTTTCAATAATCTGCTCCTGCACACGGCGCGGCAGGTGATCCCACACTTCCTCCGGCGGATAAGGAGCATTCAGCAGGAATACAGCCCCCTCTTCCGCGTACTTGAGAATGTCCAATTTTTCCAGGAACACAAACTGATGGCAGGCAAGAAAGTTGGCCTTGGAAATCAGATAGGTTGAATGAATGGGATCCGGGCCAAAACGCAGGTGTGAAACCGTCATGGCACCGGACTTTTTGGAATCGTACACAAAGTAACCCTGGGCGTAATTGTCGGTTTCCTCACCAATAATTTTGATGGAGTTTTTATTGGCGCTTACCGTTCCATCGGCGCCCAGACCGTAGAACATGGCCCGGATGGAATGCGGATTTTCGGTGCTAAAAGAAGGATCATAGTCGATACTGGTATGGGTAACGTCGTCGTAAATTCCCACTGTAAAATGATTTTTGGGATTGTCTTTGTTCAGCTCATCGAAGACGCCCTTGACCATTGCCGGCGTAAATTCTTTGGAAGAAAGACCGTAGCGCCCGCCAACCACGCGTGGTAGCCCCTCTGTAGGCAAAAAGCCCTCTGCGTAAGCTTCATTGATGGCGTTTACCACGTCAATGTACAGCGGTTCCCCGGCCGCACCCGGTTCTTTGGTACGGTCCAGCACAGCAATCCGCTTCACGGTCTTGGGCAGCGCCTGAATGAAATGTTTCACCGAAAATGGGCGGTAGAGACGGACTTTGATTACGCCAACCTTTTCACCCCGTTCTACCAGATATTCCACCGTTTCATGCACCGTTTCTGCACCGGAACCCATCAGCACAATAATCCGCTCCGCATCCGGATGGCCCACATAATCAAACAGATGATACTGACGGCCTACAATGCGGGCAAATTCATCCATGGTTTTCTGGACAATATCCGGACAAGCCAGATAGTAGGGATTGACCCGCTCCCGTGCCTGAAAAAAGTGATCCGGATTCTGTGCGGTTCCCCGCAGCACGGGACGGTCCGGTGTCATGGCTCGCTGGCGGTGGGCCTCCACCAGCTCGTACGGGATCATCGCGTGCATGTCTTCTTCGGTAAGCTGCTCAATCTTCTGCACTTCGTGAGAAGTGCGAAAGCCGTCGAAGAAATGCAGGAAGGGCACCCGCGATTTGAGGGTCGAGGCCTGTGCAATCAGAGCAAAATCCATCACTTCCTGCACCGAATTGGACGCCAGAAGGGCAAATCCCGTCTGCCGGGTAGCCATCACGTCGCTGTGATCACCAAAAATGGAAAGGGCATGGGTGGAAAGCGTCCGGGCCGATACATGAAAAACCGTCGAGTTGAGCTCACCCGCAATCTTGTACATGTTGGGAATCATTAAGAGCAATCCCTGCGACGCAGTAAACGTTGTGGTCAAACCGCCAGTCTGCAGAGCTCCGTGAACCGCCCCAGCAGCACCGCCCTCACTCTGCATTTCCACCACCACCGGAACCGTGCCCCAGATATTCTTTTGTCCCTTGGCAGACCACTCATCCGCCCATTCTCCCATGGGCGAAGAAGGCGTAATGGGATAAATGGCAATGACCTCGTTCGTCTTGTGCGCCACATACGCCGCCGCTTCATTGCCATCAATCGTAACCATTCTTCTCTTCATCGCTCATCTCCTCATCTATGCTTCCCTGGATTTTACCGAACTCCCAACGAAGAACAAAAATTTCATTTTAATTTATCATAATTTTCATTTAAAACAACTCTAAATCCGCCCGAACCGGTATTGTGACAAAAAATTTTTTTTCATTCCACTCCAGTCAAGCACAGGATGTTTTACCATCTCGCCTGACTTCGTTCCGCAGCTACAGGCCGCAACAGCGGCCAAACGGAATTTCCCTCTGAACCCGAAAAATATCGTCCGGCGGATCTCGCCGGGCAATCCAGTAAACCGCCCTTACCTCGAATTCAACCCCAGCCCAGTTCTTTTGAAGAAATGCCACGAGACGGTCCCTGTTCTGCTTTCCTTTCACCTGCCCGATGCTGAGATGCGGCGTAAATCCCCCCGGAAACCTCCATACATCATCGCAATCCGGAACAAGCTTCAAAAGCACCTCCGCCAGGTTCCGTACCGGCTCCACCGGTTCTGGTTTCAACCACATGGTGTACCGCTCCTTTCCGTGATGAAACGTACGGATTTCCCGCAAAACAAGCTGGAAGGGAGCAATGTCCTGACAGACCTCACAAAACGGGGAGAACAGCCGTTCAAAATGGGTTACCGGGCGAAAGGGGTAGATCAGATTGATGTGTGGCATCCATCGGCGGAACTGGCGATCGTGCTCCCNCCGGATGGCCTGAATGGGTGGCCAGACTTCTTCCGGTGGAAGAAGAACCACCGCCGTTTTATGCGTCTTCATTCCTGCCCTGTTATGATTGTCACCCGTATTCATGGACTTGCCCTCTAAATGCGGATCTCTTTTCCGGTCAGGGTCACCACAGAGCGGCACTTCGCCAGCAGTTCCTGAAAGACTTCCATGCGGAACGCCGTCCGTTCTTTCCATCCACACCCGGTGCAGGCATACAGTTTTCCGGTGGATTTCCATTTTCGGAGGATTTCTGCTCCAATGGCCCACCGGCCGCCAAGGGCTGCCGCCACGTCCAGTGCCTCCGTCAGACTGACCGTCCCATGATTTATCGGAAGGCGCTTCAAAAAATTGAAGATGCGGGCACTTACCAGCAGGGTAAAAAGATCCTGGGCCGAACACTCCGCATCCGTCCGGAACGCTGTGGACCGCGCGCAAACAAAATCTTCCTCCCGGAACAGCTCATTCCGTGCCAGCGGCATCCCGGGAACCCGGTAAAAAATTGAAGCTCCAATTTGCACCGGCATGCGGACAAGAAATGCCATGCTGTCCAGCATAGCCGATACGGTATCTCCAGGGAGGCCAAGAATTACATACACGGTCTGGACAAAACCGAGGCGCTGGGCAGCGCGAACAACCCGCTCCAGAAGATCTGGATGGTGGGGTCGCCGAAGTCGTTTCATCAGATCAGCATGACAGCTCACCAAAGACAGATCCATTTTGCGAAATCCGGCCCGTCGCATCCATTGCAGCAATTCTTCATCCAGGCTCCAGTAAGTAAATCCATTCATTGCCAGAAACTCGATCTCGCCGCACCAGGCTTCCTGCCCGATTTTCCGGCAAATATATTCCATTGCGTCTCGGTAAGCGGTGAGATTATCGTCCTCAAAATCGATCACCCGGTATCCTTGCTGAACCCGCAAGCGGATTTCCTCCAGCACAGAGTCTGGATGCCGCCATCGGTATCCTCCAAACACGCCATGTATGGAACAGAAAGCACACCGGTGCGGACATCCCCGCGATGCGAGCAGAAAGCACATGGGGCGGCCCCGGTAACTGTAGCGTTCCAGCGGAAAATCGGACAAATCCGGGATTCCCAGTTCTTCCAGGCCAAAATTCTCCCCGATGCCGGTGCAGAAGACTTCCCCGTCCTTCCGGTAAACAAGATTTGGCACGGTTTCCAGCGAAGTCCCCCGCCGCAGCGCTTTTGCCAGCTCCACCAGAGGCCGCTCGCCTTCCCCCACAACCACGAAATCAAACGCCGGTTCGTCCAGGATGTGTTCCGGTACGGCAGAAGCATGGGCCCCGCCCGCAACAATTGGAACACCCAGTTGCTGTTTGAGCACACGCGCCAGCTGAAACGCCTCCCGGAAATAGGCCGAAAAATGCACGGAAATGCCAACAAGATCCGGGTGCAGCGGACGGATTTTCTCCGCAATGTCCTCCGGTTCCGGACCAAAGCGGTAATAGTGAAAAAAAGTGGAAAATGGGCTCTTATCATCCAGCGCAAAATAGCGGCGTACATGCCGGAGTTCTGCCGGCAGCGCGATGGTCTTGCGCGGCCATCCGTGGCGAAAATCGAAGATCTTTATTTTCAGCTCAGGCAGATGCCGCAAAAGGGCCGACTTCAGATACGCCAACCCCAGTGGCTGCATCCGCACATCGGTCTGATAAAAATCCTCAAAGGGTGGTTGAATCAGAACAATTTTCACAGGCTACTCCGTGCCCAGGTTTCGGCTAAACCCTACTGAATGCTGAATAAAACGCAGCATTCTTTCGCAAATCAAAATAAGAAAACGGTAGATCTTATTCAAAATGAATGTAAACCTGCCATCTGAAAAAGGTGGCATTTATACAACATCTAGTATCGATTTATGAAATTTTTTACACATTTAGATACATCTTGCAATTTTGAAATTTGATCATTAAATTAGCTTTTGCGATATCCCGGGGAAATCCCCTGCAGGACAACAATCATCGGATAGCGGAAGGACCTTTACCATAAAGCGCTTGCATCAGAAAGGTACGTTTTGCACAGGGAGGTTTTTGTCATGGGAATGACGTCTGGGAAGGTAAAAGGACTTGTTCGCCCTGATTTGTCCATCAAGCTGTCCCCAAATGCCATGAAGGTACTGGAAAAGCGCTATCTTCAAAAGGACGAAAGCGGTCAGATCATCGAGACACCGGAAGATCTTTTCTGGCGGGTGGCCAGTTTCATTGCCTCCGCCGATCAGCTTTACGATCCGGCCGCAGATATCCAGTCAACCGCCGAAACCTTTTACGAAATGATGGCCCAGCTGGATTTTCTACCCAATTCTCCTACCCTGATGAATGCCGGCCGCGAACTGGGACAGCTGTCCGCCTGTTTCGTCCTTCCCATTGACGACTCCATGGAAGGAATCTTCGAAGCGCTTAAATACACGGCTCTGATACATAAAAGTGGCGGCGGTACAGGATTCTCTTTTTCCCGGCTCCGCCCCAGCAACGACATTGTCCGAACCACGAGTGGAATCTCCTCCGGTCCCATCTCTTTTATGATGGTGTTCGACGCGGCAACAGAGGCCATCAAACAGGGAGGACGCCGCCGCGGCGCCAATATGGCCATCCTGCGATACGATCATCCGGATATTCTGGAATTCATCACCATCAAAAGAGATCCTTCCAAGCTCACCAATTTTAACATCTCCGTAGCCGTTACCGCCGACTTTATGGAAAAAGCACGGAACGGAGAAGAATATCCGCTCATCAATCCGCGAACTGGAAAAGAAGTTGGCAAACTTAACGCCAGGGAAGTGTTCGACCTGATCACACAGATGGCCTGGGAAACAGGCGATCCGGGCATCATTTTTTTGGACCGGATCAATCAGGACAATCCCACACCCGAAATTGGCGAAATTGAAAGCACCAATCCCTGTGGCGAACAGCCACTTCTGCCTTACGAAAGCTGCAACCTGGGCAGCGTGAACCTGTCCAACATGGTCCGTGGCGGAAGCATTGACTGGGAACGCCTGCGTCAAACTGTTCGAAACGCCGTGCACTTTCTGGATAACGTTATCGATTTAAATAAATACCCGCTCAAGAAAATCGAAAAAATGACGAAAGCCAACCGCAAAATAGGGCTGGGCGTTATGGGGTTTGCAGACATGCTCATCAAACTCGAAATCCCGTACAATTCACCGGAAGCCTTGCGCCTGGCCGAAGAGGTCATGCATTTCATTCAGATCGAAGCGAATGCCCGGTCCATGGAACTGGCGGATGAACGAGGCGCCTTCCCCAATTTTGAGAAGAGCATTTACTACCATGAAAATGGGCCGAAATACCGGAACGCCACCCGAACCACCATCGCCCCCACCGGAACGATCAGCATTATTGCCGGGACATCTTCCGGAATCGAACCGATTTTTGCCCTCGCTTTTGCCCGGAACGTTCTGGAGGGTGAGCGTCTCGTAGAAATTCACCCTCTCTTTGAAGCATACGCCCGCAAAGAAGGCTTTTACTCGGAAAATCTGATGAAGCGGGTGGCCGAAAAAGGGTCCGTTCAGGATCTGGAAGAAATTCCCGAAAACGCGCGGCGGCTGTTTGTTACGGCTCACGACATTGAGCCGGAATGGCATGTGCGCATGCAGGCAGCATTCCAGAAATACACGGACAACGCCGTATCCAAGACGGTCAACTTCCGCAATGAAGCCACCGTCGAAGATGTTCGAAAAGTCTACTGGCTGGCATACGAACTGGGATGCAAAGGAATTACCATCTTTCGCGATGGATGCCGGGATCAGCAGGTCTTGACGAAAGGAATCACCGGTGCACCACAAAAGGCAGGTAGCCCCAGCATGCCGGCCGTGAAACGCCAGAGACCCGTTGTGCTACAGGGACAGACCATCCGCATGCAGACGGGATGCGGCCCACTGTATGTTACCATCAACGAGGATGACCGCGGGACATTCGAAGTATTCAACACCATGGGCAAGGCCGGCGGCTGTGTGGCAAGCCAAACGGAAGCCATCGGACGCCTCATCTCCCTGGCCCTGCGCAGCGGCGTCCAAGAAGACGAAGTCATCAAGCAGCTGATCGGCATCCGCTGCCACAAACCGTACGGCTTCGGGAAGGATCAGGTTCTCTCCTGCGCCGATGCCGTGGCCAAAGCGATGATCCGGCACCGAAATGAACGAGTCCAGCTTCAGGAAAAAGCGCACAGATCCGGACCCGTTGAATCCGCGGCCGCGGCCGGGCCGGCAATCAGAGAGGATAAATTGCATTATGTCGAATCTTCCGGACAGGCATGTCCGGAATGCGGAAGTACGCTGGAATTTCAGGAAGGCTGCGTGATCTGTCGCAGCTGCGGCTACACAGAATGCGACTGATAGGCGCAGCCGGGAGCCGCGAAGCGCGCCAAGGAACTTGCTGGCAGGGTCGGTCCATTCCGATCATTTAAGAATGGGCGTTGCCCGTTGAAAGCCGCCCCTGGAAAATAATTGGAGGAAAAAATAAAGTCTCCGGGCAAATGGAAAAAGGCGTGGGATTTCGGAAGTGGAGAGTTGTAAAGACACAGAAAGAGCTGGAAACGATACACAAAGAATGTGTGCAGCTACAAAGAATCAAATAGACTATCTGGATCAAAAAGGGTTGACAAAAAGAACGAGAGGACATATATTTATAAATGATGCCGAAGTGGCGGAATTGGGAGACGCGCTAGGTTCAGGGTCTAGTGGGCGAATGCCCGTGGGGGTTCGAGTCCCCCCTTCGGCACAAGGCCTCTGAAAATTTTCAGAGGCCTTTTTATTTTGACTTCTCTACAATCCATGAAACATCCGCGCTCACCTGCAAAAAAGGAAACTTCTCTTGAAAGGACGTATCGCTCCCTTTTTCCAGATATGCCCCCACCGTCGTTTTGAAAAATGTGATCCCTAACCAGAACCTTCTCTGCCAAAGGGCATTTTTTCCAGATCTACATTCCCTCCGGACAGGATAATTCCCACCCTTTTTTTGCGGAATTTTTCTTTGTGCCGCAATGCCGCTGCAAACGGAACGGCCCCCGACGGTTCTACCACAATCTTCAGCCGCTCCCACAAAAGCCGCATCGCAATTACAATATCTTCCTCGCTCACCAGAAGAATGTCGGAGACCAGCTTGCGGATCATTTCAAATGTGATGGGAGCCAGTGATGTCCGCAATCCATCCGCAATGGTATCGGGATTCCTGACCGGGATAAGCTTACCGGCATGGAAAGACCGGTAGGCATCATCGGCGTTGGCCGGCTCGCATCCAAAAACCTCGGCACCCGGGTTCAAATAGCGGGTCACAACTGCTGTGCCGCTCAGAAGCCCACCTCCCCCTACCGGAGCAAACACAGCATCCAGCTCTCCCACCTCCCGAAGCAATTCTAGTGCCGCCGTTCCCTGCCCGGCGATAACCTGCCGGTTGTTATATGGATGAATAAACACCGCTCCCGTCTTCTCCTGAACTGCAGCAGCTGTCTTCTCCCGTGCTTCGAGAGTCGGTTCNCATTCCACCACTTCAGCNCCAAAATCCAGCACAGCCTGCTTTTTGATCGCTGGAGCATTTCGAGGCATCACAATAAATGCGCGGATTCCAAGCCNCCTCGAGGCCAGTGCCAGAGCCGCGGCGTGATTTCCCGACGAATGGGTTAAAACGCCTCTTTGCATCTCTTCGCGCGTCAGGAGCAGAAGCGCATTGTTTGCCCCCCGGTACTTAAAAGCACCGGCTCGCTGAAAATTTTCACACTTGAAAAAAAGCTGGCTGCCCGTCAGCTCATTTAGACTCCGACTGGTCAGCACGGGCGTCTTCCGAATCCGGTCCTTTATCCGCTCATAGGCCCCAAGAACATCTCCGAATTGAACCGGGAGTTTCATTTCCTCCTCCGTCTTCCGCTTCCCGCCCATATCTTTGCACGCCGTGGGAACCATCAACCATCAGGACACCCCCACCTCCCATTTGCTCGCCGGCAACCCGTCGGGCGCATGTTCCGCCCGGCGACCTTACCAACCGGTCGCCCTCCCCATCCACTTTACTGGATACGTTTCTGAAACTTAGCGATGCTAAAACCAAAAATCAACAGGCAAAAAGTGCTCATGGGCAGCACATCCCCCCACAGATGCTGGAGGCTTGAGCCCTTCTGGAAAATATCCCGGATGATAGACATGAAATACCGCATAGGATTGAGGTAAGTAATTTTTTGAAGCACATCCGGCATATTGGCAATGGGAATAAAAAACCCGCTAAGCAACAGCATAACAACCATTGAAAACCAGGCCACAAACATGGCTTGTTGCTGGGTCTGGGTGACGGTCGAGACAAAAATGCCCATGCCCAGCATGGCAAACAGGTAAATGAAAGATAGCAATGCCAGCAGCAGGTAGCTGCCCTGCATGGGTATCTGGAAGTAAAGCACGCCTGCTGCCATCACCAGAGCCAGCTCTACATAAGCAAGAATCAGGAACGGCAGGATTTTGGCCAGAATCAGCTCCCATTTTCGGATGGGTGTGACCATCAGCTGTTCCATGGTGCCAATTTCTTTTTCTTTCACAATTCCCATCGCCG
>MTOL01000242.1 GCA_002011685.1 Deferribacteres bacterium JdFR-76 | reverse complement strand
GCTTTTTGGGAAATCCAGGGGATCCGGTTTTTAGCGGGCCGCCCGCATGCTTGAAAACAAAAAAGGGCACTCTTTCAAAAGAGTGCCCTTCTGAGTAAGACTGGAAGTCAATTACCAGGTACCATTTTGCAGATATTCATCGATGGCTTTGGCCGCTTTGCGGGCGTCGCCCATGGCAGCAATCACCGTCGCTTCGCCGCGGATGATATCGCCGCCGGCAAAGACGCCGGGCATCGAGGTTTTGCAGGTTTCCGGATCCACATCGATGTAGCCCCATTTGTTGCGCCGGATTTCGGGCGCCTGGTCCANCAGCAGCGGGTTCACCGTCTGGCCGATGGCGATGACCACTGTATCCACATCGTAGCGGAATTCGCTGCCTTTGATGGGTACCGGACGGCGGCGTCCAGACGCATCCGGTTCACCCAGTTCCATGCGAATCAGTTCAATCTGTTTTACCCAGCCATTTTCATCGCCAATAAACCGGACCGGGTTGACGAGGAAGTTGAAAATTACCCCTTCTTCCTCGGCGTTTTCAATCTCCTCCTCCCGGGCCGGCATCTCTTCACGGGATCGGCGATAAATGATGTGCGCTTCTTCCGCACCCATGCGCAAAGCACTGCGGACAGCGTCCATGGCCACGTTACCGCCGCCAATGACGGCCACTTTCTTCCCCACTACAATGGGCGTGTCGTATTCGGGAAACCGGTAAGCCCGCATCAGGTTAATGCGCGTCAGAAATTCATTGGCGGAGTAGATCCCAAGAAGGTTTTCCCCTTCGATGCCCATGAAGCGCGGCAGGCCGGCGCCGAGGCCGAGGAAAATCGCTTCATAACCGTCTTCGAAAAGCTGCGGCAAGGTCAGGGTGCGCCCAACGCAAACATCATAGACGATTTTTACCCCGATGCTTTCCAGGTATTTCACTTCGCGGTCGACAATTTCTTTGGGCAGGCGGAATTCCGGAATACCGTACATCAGCACCCCGCCGGGTTTGTGTAGGGCTTCGAAAATGGTCACGTCATAGCCCATGCGGGCACAGTCGGCGGCGACCGTCAGTCCCGCAGGACCAGCCCCAACCACTGCCACCTTTTTCCCTTTTTTGGGCATCATTTCCGGTGTTTGGGTGCCATGCAGCGCTTCGTAGTCGGCTACGAACCGTTCCAGCCGGCCAATGGCCACCGGTTCCCGCTTCAGACCGATCACACACTTGGCTTCGCACTGCTCTTCCTGTGGACAAACGCGCCCGGTAATGGCTGGAATTGCACAGTCTTCTTTGATCTTTTTTACCGCTTCTAGAAACTTCCGCTCTTTGATCAGCTGAATGAATGCCGGGATGTCGATGTTGACCGGACAGCCTTCTACACATTTGGGCTTCTTGCACTGAATACAGCGTTCCGCTTCGGCCAGGGCCAGTTCTTCTGTGTAGCCCAGGGCCACTTCCTGAAAGTTACGGATCCGCACGCCCGGATCCTGCTTGGGCATTGCCTGTCGAGGAAGATCTACCTTTTTCACTTTCTTAGAGGCTTCCATGGGCCATCTCCTCCTTCTCTTTGAGGTACCGTTCCAACGCCAGCCGCTCCTGTTCCCGGTAGGTACTCAGGCGTTTCATCAGGATGTCGAAGTCCACCAGATGCCCGTCGAATTCCGGTCCGTCCACACAGGTGAATTTGGTCTCACCGCCCACTTCCACACGGCAACCGCCGCACATCGCTGTGCCATCCATCATAAGCGAATTGAGAGAAACGATGGTCTTGATGTTGTACGGACGCGTTAAATCACAGACCACCTTCATCATTATGGCCGGGCCAATAGCGATCACCAAGTCAATCTTTTTCCCCTGTTCGATCAGATCACGCAGCTGATCGGAAACAAATCCCTTTCGCCCATAGGAGCCGTCGTCCGTGGTGATGTACAGCTCATCGGAGTACTTCCGCATCTCTTCTTCCAGAATGACCAGCTCTTTGTTGCGGAAGCCGATGATGGAAATCACGTAGTTGCCCGCTTCTTTGAATGCTTTGGTTTCAGGATAAACGATGGCCGTGCCAACACCGCCCCCGATAGTAACAACCGTTCCCAGTTTCTTCACATCAGCCGGGTGGCCCAGCGGCCCGATTACATCGGCCAGGGCATCTCCAGCTTTCAGTTCACCCATCTGGTAGGTTGTTTTTCCTACTTCCTGTACAATCAGGGTGATCGTGCCTTCTTCTCGGTTAAAATCGGCAATCGTCAGCGGAATCCGTTCGCCCCTTTCGTGCACGCGTACAATTACAAACTGCCCGGGCTGGCAGTTCCGCGTAACCAGCGGCGCTTTAATAACAAACTTATTGATGTTGGGCGCCAGTCTTTCTTTGTGCAGGATCGGGAACATGCTTCACCTCCTTCTTCAGTACCGGATGCCAGATCGCTTTTGTCAACGGTTCTTTGCGGTGATCGCTTTCGGAAGCGGAACCTTGCAGATTGTTCCTTCATCGCCCGGCTTTCTGAGTTGATCCTTCGGGTTAATGGACAACATTTGATCTTCCGCCAATACCGACTAAATATGTGATCTTTTTGAGGATATGGCAAACTGAAAAGAGCAATTTTTGGATGAACAGAAAATTTTTTTCACCTTTTCTGGGTGAACGCAACCCCCTGATGGGCGGAAAAAAAACGCCGGCTTGCATCGAAAAATCTGACACATTGACCTTGCCGCTGTTTGCTCCCGGGCAAAGAGCAGGGACTATGGCTGCAGGCGCGCCAGAGCAACCATCATTTTTTCGTGTAGCCTGTCCATTTGACGCACGCTTCCCGCGAAGTCGCTGGCGATCATCGAAAAGCAGAGAAGTCGGCCGTTTGCTGTTCTCACATATCCAGAATGGGCACGTACCCCGTTGATAAATCCCGTCTTGGCACGGACGTTTCCGGCCGCCTCCGTTCCCCGGCAAAGGCGGCTCAGATGCCCGCTTTCGTCCTTCACCCCGGCGATGGGAAGGGAACGATAGAAGGTTTCAAAGAAAGGCTGCTGGGCTGCTATTCTCAGAAGAACACTGAGCTGTTTCGTGGTAACCCGGTCTAAGGGAGAGAGACCGGAACCGTCATAAAGAATCATGCCTCCGGTGTCCATTCCCTCTCCGTTCAGCAGGTCCAGAAGCGCGCGGATGCCGCCGGCGAAGGAACCCGTCCCCTCCTGGGCCACTCCAATCTGTTTGAGCAGTACGTCCGCGAACAGGTTGATGCTTTTTTTATTCATCCAGAATACCAGATCTTTTAAGGGTGGCGAGGGCAGAGTGTCCAGCACCGTGCCGATCGTTACGGGCCGGTGGCGGATGCGGATGTCTCCACGGACCGGGACCCCTGCCATTTCCAATTGCTGTCTGAAAAGTTCGAGGAAGGTGCGTGCCGGATTTGGCAGGGACCCTTTGATCCGGAATTCTTTGGGTCCCGCCGGTACCGTACCGTGGAGAACCCGGAGCGGATGGTCGAGAGCACCGTAGATGTAGCCCTGATCCCCCGAACCGGGTGGGCCTGTCTTCATCCAGTTCTGGAAGGTAAAGGGAAGCGGCCACGGCTCTGTGCGCAATACCCGGGCCGGATCTCCTGCTTTTTTCCCAGGTCGAAAAACAAGCGTGTAGAAGTTTTCGTGGAAGTTGAGGGCGGAAGGGCCCGCTCCGTAGTAGTTGCCGATATCCATCCAGAGCCAGCCGCCGGAGTAAACGAGAGGATCGAAGAGGGATAGATCCGCGATCAGATTTCCGGAGATGGTGCGGATCCCTGACTCGCGGATTTTCTTCACCCAGCGCGTTAAAACCGCCTGCCAGCGGTATTCCGGACCGAATCGGTCAGAACCCAGTGCGGGATCTCCACCTCCCCGGACAATTAGATCCCCATCCAGATTTCCATGGCCCAGCGTGCCGGAATAGCCCAGCAGGGTCCGAAAGCGGTGCTCCGGCCCAAAAAGCTTCAGTGCGGCGTAGGCTGTGATCAGCTTGAGGTTGGACGCGGGCGGCAAGCTTTTGTCGGAATCAATCGCCAGGAGCACCTTGCCCGAAGCCACATCCATTACTGTGCAGCTCCAGCGACCGTGGCGCAACAGCGGTGAAGCGAGAATTTCACGGCTGACAGTTTGGAGAGACCGAAGCTCTGCGGAAGAGAGCAGAAGTCCATTCCCGTTTGATGTCCCGTCGCTGGCCAGTGGCTGGGTGAAGAACATCAGCAGGGCAAAGAGGGACATCACGCTTTTCGCCCCAGCGGCCATCGGGAACAGCAGGAAATTGTTCCGGCATTTCATAGGAGGGCCTCCTGAAGTAGTGGATCAGGACACAGGTCCGGCTGCACCGAGATGTTGCTCAAACAGTTTGTCGATTTTTTCCAAATCTTCTTTTTCTAGAGTCCATCCTGCGCCTCCGCAGTTTTCTTCCACCTGGGCGGCATTGCGTGCCCCTACAATGGCAGCGGTCACTCCTGGGTTACACAGCGTCCAGGCAATGGCCAGCTGCCCTACGGTTTTTCCGTAGCGGTGTGCAATGGGACGTAAATCCTCAACCAGAGCCAGGATGCGGGAACGTATGGGTTCGCGGTGGAACTCCGATTTGTGCCTCCAGTCGTCCGGCGCCAGGCGCTTTGGATTGTATTTGCCCGTGAGCAGTCCTGCCTGCATGGGACTGTACACAATTACCCCTATGCCTTCCTGTCTGCAAAAGCGAATCACTTCTTCGTAATTCCGCTGGACAATGGAATAGGGTGGCTGCAGCGACTGCACCGGCGCAATGGCCTGGCAGCGCTTAATCTGTTCGATATCGAAATTTGAGACACCGATGTAACGGACCTTCCCCTCCTCCTTCAGCCGAACCATTTCTCCCCAGGCGTCCTCCACCGGCGTGCTCGGATCCGGCCAGTGAATCTGGTACAGATCGATGACTTCCCGTCCCAGCCGTTTCAGGCTGGCCTCCGCTTCTCGGCGGATGCTTTCGGGACGCAGGTTATTGCGGATCCGCCCCCGGTCGTCCCAGACCAGTCCGCATTTTGTGGCCACAAAGACTTCTTCGCGGATATCTTTCAGCGCTTGCCGCACCACCTCTTCCGAATGTCCCAACCCGTACACCGCCGCAGTGTCGATCCAGTTAATCCCCAGCTCCACCGCTCTATGAATGGCGACAATGGAATCCCGGTCATCCTGCGGCCCCCATCCCCACTGCCACGGCCCACCGATGGCCCACGCGCCCAGACCGATCACCGTCAGTTGCGGCCCATTTTGGCCAAGCTGGCGTTTTTCCATGACCGTTGCACCTCCTGTTTGCCTGTGTATCGGTCCCCTCGGTTTGGTTTGGAATCCTGTGCGGAACCGCACATTTCAGAATAAGAATTTTTTTGAAAATGGGCACCGATTGTGATATTTTAGGTTCTGGCGAATTGAATTTCAAGATTTTCATAGGGTTAGGTGAAGGAGCGTAGGATGGAAATGACACTGGATGAGAAACTGCAGCGGATTGATGCGTTACGCCGTGAAAAGAATGCTATCATCCTTGCGCATAATTACCAGATTGCCCCCATTCAGGACGTGGCGGACTACGTGGGCGATTCACTGGGACTTGCCCGGATGGCCCAGAAAACCGAAAAAGACCTGATTGTATTTTGTGGTGTTTATTTTATGGCAGAAACGGCGAAGATCCTCAACCCGGACAAAAAGGTACTTATCCCGGATCGTGAAGCCGGTTGCTCCCTGGTGGATTCCATTACGGTAGAGGACCTGCGCCGCTGGAAAGCAGACAATCCGGACGCGGTGGTGGTGGGCTATGTGAACACTTCTGCGGAAATTAAAGCAGAACTGGATTACTGCTGTACCAGCGGCAACGCCGTGCAAATTGTTCAGAGCATACCGGAAGATAAGCCCATTCTGTTTTTACCGGATATGTTTCTGGGCATGTACGTCAAGCGGATGACGGGCCGGCGGAACATGCAGATCTGGGCGGGTGAGTGTCATGTACATGCGGCCATCAATCTTGAGAAGATCAACCGGGCGGTAGAAAAGTACCCTGGCGCTGATCTTCTGGTTCATCCGGAATGCGGCTGTTCCACTACCTGCATGCTTCACGCCGCAGAGGGCGACATTGACCGGCCCACTTACATCTTTTCCACAGAAGGGATGGTCCGGCATGCTCAGCAGTCCGGAAAACATGCGTTTGTGGTGGCCACGGAAGTCGGCATTCTTCACCGATTGGAAAAAGAAGCTCCCGAAAAGGAATTCCATCCGGTCTCCGATGAAGCGATCTGTGAGTATATGAAAATGATCACGGTAGATAAGCTTCTGGCTTCCCTGGAACAGGAAATTTACGAAGTCAATGTTCCAGAAGAGATCCGTAAGAAGGCCTACCGCAGTATCGAACGCATGGTTTCTATTGGCTGACCCGGGTGCAATTTTACAAGTTTGAACGGCTTCGCAACGCACCGTAGCGGAGCCATCTCACTGGAATGGCACCGCCATTTTAAGGGAATTAGGGAAGGCCAGGCTGGGGTCAGGCTCACCGGCTGATTTTTTTCAGGTAAATGTTCCCGCCCGATGTGCGTACAACCAGCACCGGTCCGCCACCATTAATTTTTCCATCAATTCTCCGCCTGGAGATTTCTCCCTGGATCGTTAAAGGCAGTTCCGATTTAATAAGGCCGCTGGTAGTGGAAGCCTCGATATCGAAACGGAGGTTTTCGGCCATGTAGACGTAAATGTTCCCGCCCGTCGTGATCAGATGGCATTCGGTATCCGGCTGTTTCTTGAAGCTTGCGCGGATGTCCCCGCCGGACGTCCTGGCTTCTACGGTTTTTCCAGCATTGATTACCTCAATGTCCCCACCTGAGGTGCGCACCCTTACTTCCCCCCGCACGCGCGTAACAGTAATATCCCCTCCAGATGTGGTTGCCTCAACGCTTCCTTCTACATTGTGAATTTCGACATCGCCACCGGATGTTACCACATCCACGTCCTTTGTGCAACTTTCTACGTAAATATCGCCACCGCTTGTCCTGGCACGGATGGGTCCGGTGATCTCTACCAGTTCAAGATCCCCACCAGATGTGGTGCATTTTAACTCCCCATCCAGCTGCTGGACGGAAATATCGCCTCCAGATGTTTTGAGCTGAGCATTGTACGTTTTTGGCACTTTGACCCGGATTCGCCACCAGGGCCGCAACCTGCGCCGCCAGAATCCCCAGCTTTCCTCCCCCGGATAATTTACCTCCACAGTCACATCGTTGCCATCCTGTTCCATGGTGATCTCCACATCGCGGAGGATATCCTGCGCCTCTTCGCGATCGGAAGTCCGAACGCGCCTCTCGATGACCACATCCACTTGGTTGGCGGAATGCGTGGTAATTTCGATATCGCCTCGATCCGTACGAACATGAAGCGTTCCACCCGGCTTAACGGTGAAACTTTTCTCCACAGTATCCCGATAGCGGGCGTTACCGGATTCTGCTGTGACTGTGAAAATAAAAAGGATAGCGAAACAAAATAGCCGACTTGATCGGATCATTTTTACTGCCCTCCGGTCGTTTGTATGGTACCGCATTATTCAAATTCGGTCGAGCGGATGCGCATTGTGCCTTCGACTAAGATACGGAAGTTCTCCGAAGTCGTTTCAAAAAAATGGCTCTTCGGACAGAAATCTTTGCCCCCGGGAGATTCCATCCGCAAAAAAAGCCCGCCCGAAAATTTCAGGCGGGCGGCAATTTCGCGAGAAGGGGTCCGGGCTATTTTTCCTCCTTTCCCAGGGTTCCCTTTCCAAAAAATTTGGGTGGCTCCGATAAAGTGTAGATCTGTGTTTCCTGTTCGATCACACGGCGCACAAACGCATTGTTGTTCATCAAACCCAGCATGGCGGTACCATCCAGCATCCGCAATCCACCCGTTGTCTTTTCGCGGAGAATCCGGTCGATTTCTTCCGGTTCGGGACGGGTGGGAATGGGACGCGACGAGCCGAGGGCAAACCCCCAGGGGGATCCGTAGGTTGGGACGAAGGAGGCGTATGAATGCACGTTTTTGAAAACCGTCTGCATGGTTTTTACCAGGCGGGCGTGCATCCGGATTTCTCCCGGCGAAACGGGTCCGGCCTGAATGACGAAATACCCATCTTCCTTGAGGGCGCGGCGGGCTTTCTCAAAATATTCTTTCGTGAACAATTTGAAAGACGGGCCCTCTTCGATGGGGTCGGAAAGGTCCGAAATGATGATATCCCACTCGTTTTGGGAGTTGTCCAGGACATTCAGCGCATCCTGGAAGAGGACCTCCACCCGTGGATCGTCGAAAGCATTCTGGTGCATTTCTGGCAGGTGGATTTTGCAGGCTTCCACTACTTCTTCGTCGATATCCACCATTACGACTTTTTTTACGGTTTTCCAGCGGATTACTTCCCGGACCGTTGCTCCCTCGCCGCCACCCAGCACCAACACCGTTTCCGGATGGCCGTGGAAGATCATGGCCGGATGCACAAGCGGCTCGTGATAGAGAAATTCATCTCCTGTAGAAGATTGCCATTTCCCGTCCAGAATCAGCGCCTTGCCATACATACCCGTTTCGGCGATGATCATTTCCTGATATTTGGTTTGCTTGTAAGCCAGGAGCTTGGTGATCCCGTGGTAATAAATGTCCCAGGGCGATATGTTTTCGCTGATCCACAAGTTGGTGCCAATTTCTGCAAATGCCATTCGGATCTCCTCCCATTTTTTCTATTTTCCTGTTCGCACTTTTTCTTTTTCAAGCAGGCACAGGCGGATGATGTCATCCAGGTGTGCTTCTGCCAGAGCGATGCAGGTGTCGGCTGCACCGTAATAAAGCTTCAGTGTCCTGTCATCTTCCAGGATAACGCCGCAAGGGAACACGACATTGGGTACGTCGCCAGTGCGTTCGTAATCTTCTTCCGGCCCAAAAATGAAGTGTGGCGTGTACCCGATAATTTTTTCCGGATGTTTCAGATCCATGAGTATGGCCCCTACGCGGTAAAGGCGTCCACCGCCTGTCTCGCGGACACCATGATAAAAGGCAAGCCATCCTTTTTCGGTCTTAATGGGCGGTGTGGAAATCCCCAGCTTGGCTGAGCTCCATCCCGGTTCGGGAGAAAGAAGCACCCTGGCCTTTCCCCAGAAGACCAGATCGGGAGAAAACTGAATCCAGATGTCGCCGCGCTGAGCGCCCCAGCCCAGTGGCCGGTCGATCATTACGTACAAACCGTCTATTTTCTCTGGAAAGAGCACGGCATCTTTATTGTCCACTTCGGTGGCAAAAGAAATCCGTTCAAACTTGACAAAATCCTTTGTCCTCCCAATGCCCACGCGCGGGCCAAAGGGACCGAATGCGGTGTACGTAATGTAATAATATTCTTCAATTTGCGTGATACGCGGATCTTCAATACCATACCGTTCGTAAGGTTCAAAGCGTTCGTCGTTGGACGGGACGATCCATGGTTCACTGTCCACCTCAAATTCGTACCCGTTTTCGGAGCGGGCGATGGTAAGGTGGCTCACGCCGCTCAGATCTTCGATGCGCAGCAGCAGAATGTATTCGTCCCGGAATTTGCAGGCAGCCGCATTGAAGACAGTATTACACGGATAAGGGACATCTTCCCGGGTGAGAATCGGGTTTCCTTTGAACCGTTTGAACGGGTACAATCGGTTCATCCCTTTCCGTACCTCCTTCTAGTCCACCCAGATGATTCGCGATTCCAGTGAAGGCGTTTCGGTGACATCGCGGTAGATGTCCAGGTGTTTTTGGGCCACCAGTGACCAGCCAATGACATCCTTCACATAGGCTCTGGCCCGGTCTGAAAGCGTACGGGCCAGGTCTTCGTCGCGGAGAATCCGTACGATGGATTCCACAAATTCATCGGGGTTGCTGGCAATCAGTCCCGCACCGGACCGTTCAATAACGGAACGGACGCCAATGCTATTGCTGGCCACAATGGGCCGGTGAAAGGCCAGCGAATGGGCCAGAATCCCGCTTTGCGAGGTCATCTGGTAAGGTAGCACCACCACGTCTGCACTGGATAGGATGGTGTCGAACACATTTTGCGGGAGCTGTCCCCGGATGAGGTAAATATTCTCCCGCGCTGGAGACGATTCAATCCGCTGAAACAGCATGTTCCGGTAATCAATAAACTCTTTTCCGCGGATTTTGCCAGCTACCACCAGAATTACGTCAGGAAACTCCTTCAAAATCTGCGGGAAAAGGTCAACGATCAGTTCGAAATTTTTGCTGGGGCGGAAATAGCCGATCAGAAGCACGACCTTCTTATCTCTTGGTAACCCCAGAATCTCTTTGGCGTTTTGGATGGGCTCAAGTTCCCGGGCGCCGTGCGGAATAATGTGAATCTTTTCTCCGCGCGATTCACCCAATTTCGTGCAAAGGATTTGTTTCTGAAAAGTATCATGCACGATGATGCGTGTGGAATTTTGAATGATGGCATCGAGAATCAGCAGATGGTTCTCCGATGGATTCGGGTAAACGGTGTGCAGGGTTGTTACCACCGGAATCCCGATGAGCCGGAATTTCAGAATGAGGGGCACAACATTTACGCCCAGATCTTTGCCGTAAAGGCCAAATTCATGCTGGACATGCACCACATCGGGTGTGAAGCGGATCATAGCGGAAAAGGCCCGCTCCGCCAGGTCGGGATCTTCATAATCAAAAGAGGGGAAAACCTGGAAGCCGGACCCGCCGATGTGAGAGATCACGTAAACATCGGCACGCTGTTTTCGCAGCGCTTCGGTCAAATACTGTGTGTACGTTGCAATTCCACATTCCGTTGGCGGATATGTGGAAATGAAACCAACCCGCATCGTCCCTTCTCCCTCCAATTTAACCAATTGAATATAATGGATGGAGGCGAAATTTCAACAGAAAAGCCGTAACCCCCGCGGAATTAAGTCGTTAGAATGCTTTTTTCTTGTAAAATCACCGGAATGAATGTATTTGCTCAAAGAGTATTGTTCCCAACAGCCCGGGTGTGCCGGGCCCTTTTTCCGGCTTTTTCTGCAGCGGGAATTTTTGGACCCTGGCGGCCGAAAGGCCCCACCCGGTGCGGGTTCCCCCCTGTCAGGTGCCTGTGGTGGTCTGAATCTGCAGGTTTTCTGGTTTTGGACGTTCTGCTCTGGTTTTTTACTGTTTCTTGTTTTTCTGATTCAGGCTATCCATCAGGGTTCGTGCCCAGCCATACTCCGGGTTAATCTGAATGGCCTTTTGGGCATAGTACAGAGCGGAATCCGGTTTTTCGGATTCAATGTACCACGTTGCCAGCATGGAGAGGGCCTCCTCGTACCCCCAATCCGGCTGGAGCGGGCTGTTCGGGGATTCTTTTTCAAATAGAGAGAGGGCTGCAATAAGCTGAGATTTGCCTTTTTCCCGGCTTCCTCCGTACTGCTCCGGTGTGTAATAGGTCGAAACGGCTTTCAGCATGCGCACCCGGGGGTTGTCTGGCTGCAAGTGCAGAGCCGTTTCCATAAGCGTCCAGCTCTGCGGACCCAGCTCCATGGTGGCGGCCGGCTCCAATCCGATTTTCTGGCCGTACAACGTGGCCAGCAGCGCGTATGCATCAGCGAATTTGCTGTCGTATCCGATGGCCTTTTCCAGATGCTGGATTCCATCATCCAAAAATTTGAGCGCCTCACGGCTGTTTTGCATATAGTAGCGTGAAGAAAGGCGGTAATCTGCCAGGCCAATGTAATAGTGGACCAGCGCCAGGTGGCGCTTCTGCATCAACAACCTTTCAAACATCGAGCGGGCCCTGATAAGCTCTTTTTCATCCCAGCGGTTCGTCGCCTGATAAAGGCTTTCTTTTGCCTGGAGCAAAAGGCGGCTCACCTCAACCTGGGCATTGAGCGGAAGAGCCGAAAGTGCGGCAAACATTAATAAACCTGAAATAAACCGTCGGTGCATTTTTTCTCCTTTCNGTTTGTTTCGAAAAATGGCCGGCGCTCGTAAATATTACAGAGCAAACGAGACACTGGCTCCCACATAAATAAAGCGGGAGAAATTCGTGGTCCTGGGCTTTCTGGATGAATAATCAAGGGAATAATCGTAATCCAGAACGTTTTTGCGGTTGGTGAGGTTAGAAAGTCCCATAAAGAAAACGATATAATTGTTCCCTTTGAGAGCCTGATAATATGTGGCGCTGGTGTCCAGTCGCCAGTAGAGCGGGAGCCGTTCTGAGAAAGGCACTCCTTCGATGGGATGGTAGAATGGGTATTGTGGATCAGGGATTGCGCCCACAATCGGCGTAACCGGCCGTCCCGTCGCAACGCGTACTGTTGCACCGATATTGAATTGTGGCGTCAGGTTTACTTTGGTAACTACGGTGAGGTTGTGGGTCAGGTCGTACGGGGAAACGGCATCCACATACTCATAGCGTTCTTCGATGTTTCCTCCCACCGGTTGAGGAATTCTGCGCGTGGCGAGTCGGCGTGTGCGGAGAAAGCTGTATGAAATCCAGCCGTTAATGGGATCGCGGAACAATTCGCCGTATTTGAAGAAAAGGTCGATTCCCTGTGAAAAGCCGCTTCCGCGATTGCTGAAACCGGATGTGGGATCATTAAGCAAGAGGTTAGCGTACTGCTTGCGGTAAATCTCTATACGGAACAGGGTCCGGCGGCGCCGCAGTTCGTAGCTCACGATGTAGTGACGGGCTTCCATGGCCTGCAATCCGGAGGACCCAAATCCTGGCGCGAAGAAGTAAGGTGCCGGATACTGGTGGAATATTCCTGTAGAAAACCGGAGCACGGCGTTTTGTGAGAGGTGCCTTTGCAGAGAAAACCTCGGGTCGATGACGGTTTGGTGTGCCCGGGTATGGTGGTCAGCGCGGAGGCCTGCACCGATAGCCCATTCTTGGGCGGGCCGCCAGATCGCTTCCACGTAGCCGCCGTCACGCCGCGCTCCAAAGCGGTCATTCAGCCGATAAGAGGGGGCATTGGGATCCAGCACCCATTTGCTGCGTGGCACCTGGCCATGAAACCGGTTGATTGTGTATTCCACTTCAGCGCCAAAGTTCAGGCGAAGACGGGAGGAAAATTCCACCTCATGGTCGGTACGTAGTTTGTAAGTGTCATCCTGCTGCACCAGGTCCAGGATCCCGAATGCCATATCCGTGCGGTAGCGATTCAGAGATAGGCTGGTACGCATGAACCAGTTTTTGCGGATCAAATCGGACCACTGAACATTGTAAAGCTGGTTGACACCGCTCTGGTCAAACAACCCGTCAAAAGAGGGCTGGTTGACTTTGACCCCGACTTGATCCCTGGTTCCAAAGGCAAACAACTTGATTTGCCCACTATGCGAGTACCGGTAGATGAGACCAAGGTTTGCATCTTCTGCAAAAGGCAAAACAGAAAATTCGTCTCGGCTTCCATTGATGCGGAACATGAGAGCCGTATGGACATAATTGCCGGTGAAGCGCATTCCAAGTTTGTTGGGAATGAGCACTTTCGTGATCCCGCCCGAAATGCCTGCCAGGCCGGCGGTCAAAGTGGCATAAGAGCGTTCCGGCATTCCCATGCTTTCCATAACAAGCACTCCGGAGAGGGCGTTGCCGTATCGAGCAGAAAACCCGCCACTGGAAAAGAACGTGCCCCGAACCAGAAA
>MTOL01000488.1 GCA_002011685.1 Deferribacteres bacterium JdFR-76 | reverse complement strand
GGCAATAATAACCGGCAAATGGAAGCCGATTTTTTTGAGCCGCTCATAAACCCGAATACGCAATTCGCTCTTCAGCAATCCCCCTACTCCCAGTGCAGCAAAAGTAACTCCCCTCTCGAAATGCTCGCTCAATACATCATCCGGCCCGAGATAGGGTACTCCCAAAAGTTCGCCGTGATCGACAGGGTCCGTGTAGCCAACAATTTCGTACTGTTTTCTCTGCTTGAGAATGGAAATCAGAACCTTGGCATGTCCTCCGCCACCAGCAATCACGATCTTCCTGCCGCCTTGGCCCATATTTAACACACCTTTTGAACCATCTTTTTCAAAGTATCCGCAACAATCCTAATGTCTTCCTGCCGCAGCGAAGCAGAACTGGGAATGTTCAAAGCCCGGTTGTACTTTTTTACTGCCCTTTCAACTTTAAAAGCCTGAAAATCCCGGTACATCTCCTGCAAATGATTTGGCAACCAGACGGGCCGGGCCTGGATATTGTGGGCAAGAAGATGTCGCAAGACCCCGTCCCTGGAAAGGCCAGTCTCGGGAGAAATCTCCAGCGTGTACAGCCAGAAATTCGCTTCCGCATACGGCGGCGGTTCCAGAAGAGAAAAAGCGGTACCTATTTCGCTGATTGCCTCACGATAGATCCGAAAGTTTTTCTTTCTTATTGAAATAAACGTATCCAGTTGCTCAAGCTGAGCCAGCCCTATTGCAGCCAGCACATTTGTAAGCCGGTAATTGTATCCGATTTCATTGTGAATGTAATAGAGAGGATCATCTTTCGCCTGGGTTGTCAAATACCGCGCCCGCTGGGCAAATGATGCGCTATCGGTAACAATCATCCCCCCACCACCGGTGGTAATGATTTTATTTCCGTTAAAAGAGAAACAACCAAGATCTCCGACGGTTCCAGTATGCTTTCCCTTCAGCCTGCCCTGACTATACCGCGTACCGAGGCTTTCCGTTGCATCTTCAATGATCCGAATATTCCGATCCTGACAAACCGCCAGAAGTGGCTCAAGATCTACCGGATTCCCAAATACATGCACCGGNATTATGGCNGCGATTCTGCGCCCGGTTTTCCGATTGTAACATTTGCCGTTATTCAAAACAGTTTCCGTTTCCAGAAATTCCCGGACTTTTTCCACATCCAGATTGAAATATGCATCGCAATCCATGAAAACGGGGAAGGCCCCCACATACCGAACCGCATTCACCGGTGCGATGAACGTAATGGTTGGAACAATCACTTCATCCCCCGGTTTTACCCCGGCGACCAGCAAAGCGATGTGAAGGGCCGCTGTTCCATTCACGGTTGCAACGGCAAAACGGGCCCCCGTATACCGGCAAATCGCTTCCTCAAACTGATCAACAAACTTACCAACGGAAGACACCCAGCCGGTATCCAGACATTCTTTCACATACTTCCACTCATTTCCCCCAAAAACGGGTTCAGAAAGCGGGATCATATTGTACCATTAAAATGTTTTTCAAACTCTTTTTGAGCCGCTTCATAATCTTCAAACCGCCCGATGTCGATCCAGTATTCTTTCATCAAATACCGGGCGACTTTTTCTCTGGAAGCCAACATATTTTTAATAAGCGTGTCCATACCAAAATACTGATTCTCAGGGATTAAAGGAAATATTTCCGGTTTCATTACATAAATCCCGGCCAGAATTTCCAACCTGAAATTTGGCTTTTCCTCAATATCCACGATATAGTCACCGTCGGCTGTCACGTTGCCAAACTGGAACGGCGTGACGATTTTTTTCGTAACAACCGTCAATTTGGCGTCGTTGTGCAGGGCAAAATCATACAGCTTCCGGAAGTTCAAGGTAGTCAGGATGTCGCCGTTCATTAAAATAAACGGTTTCCTTAGCCGGTCCTTTAGCAGAGTCACTGGCCCACAGGTGCCCAGCGGTTCCTTCTCTTTACTGAATGTGAGCCGCACGCCGTACCGCGAGCCGTCTCCCATGAAGGACTCAATGTAGTCGGACTTGTAATTCGTAGCAATGTATATGTCCGTGAACCCGTACTTTTTCAAATGAAGGATCTGCACTTCCAGCACCGACTTTTCCCCAACCGGAAGCAGAGGTTTGGGAATCACCTCTGTAAAGGGACGCAATCTCGTCCCCAAACCGCCTGCGAGAATTACCGCCTGCATAATTGCACCTTTTCTGTTAGTACGGTGGTCAACTTTGCTCTGTAATCAAACGTTGTAAAGATCCGGTTTGTAAAAATGAAGATTCTCTGAAAGCCAGTCGATGGTTTTGCGTAGGCCCTCTTCCAGAGTATAGCTGGGTCTCCAATCTGTATACTGTTTAATTTTGGAGTTATCACAGAGCAACCGCATTACCTCACTGTTTTCGGGTCGGATTCTTTCTTTTTCCTGAATGATCTCCGTTTCCACGCCAAGGATCCTGGAGATCAAGTGAGCCAGATCCCCAATGGAGATATCCGTTCCCATGCCGATATTCGTGACTTCGCCAAAGAGTTTATCACACCGGGCAATGGCCAGAAATCCACTTACGGTATCTTCGACAAAGGTAAGATCCCTTGTGGGCGTCAAATTTCCCAGCCTGATCTGCTTCTTGCCTGACAGGATCTGAACCGCAATATTAGGAATAATGGCGCGGGCAGACTGCCGGGGCCCATAGGTGTTAAAGGGCCGCACTATTTTTACCGGCAAACTGAACGACCGGTAAAAACTGATCGCAAGCTGATCCGCCGCGATCTTTGTCGCCGAATAGGGAGACTGTCCCACAAGAGGATGATTTTCGTCAATTGGAACATACTGGGCGGTCCCGTACGTTTCGCTTGTGGACGTGATGAGAACATTTTCCAGAGCCCTCATCCGCGCAGCCTGAAGTATATTATATGTGCCCTCAATGTTCGTCTTGATATAAGCCAGCGGCGAAACATAAGAATAAGGGATCCCGATCAGTGCGGCGAGATGAAAAACGGTGTCCACTCCAGCCATCGCATTAAATACTGAATCAAAATCACGGATATCCCCCGTGATCACCTCTATCTCATCCCTCAGTTCGGAATGATCAAGCCAGCCCCATGAATTTTTCGAGTTATAGCGGACGAACGCTTTTACTTCATAACCGTCCCTGATCAGCCGTTCTACAAGATGTGATCCAATAAATCCACCCGCCCCTGTAACCAGAACTTTTTTCATTTTTTGCTCCTGTAAGCTTACGCTCTCCTCCGGATCATTGCCCTAAAAAGCTTTTCATAGGCGTCGGTAATGCTGTCCCATGAGTATTTCTCTGCCGCACGCCGCCGGGCCCTTTCTCTGTATCGTTCCACCAGCTCGGGCTGGTCCAATACGCGTTGCAATTTTTTTGCCAGATCCTCCGGATCTTCTACATCAAAAAAGATTCCTGCATCGCCCAGCACTTCCCGGTGTTCAGGCACATCATTCGCCAGAATACAATTGGCAAACCCCATCGCTTCCACCAACGCTGGATGGGTCCCTCCTACTTCGGTTGCCTGAATATAACAGTACGCGTGAGTTTGAAACTGGCGGTATCCCCTTCCAAAAACGTAACCCGTAAAAATGATCCGTTTGTCTCTGGTAGCCTTTAGCTTTGCGATATACTCCTGATTGTAGGGTGCATCCCCGACGATCACCAGATTCTTATCGGTCTTGACTTTTTCAAAAGCCTCAATCACCCGGTGGGCATTGTTTTCCGGTTCCAGCCGGCTCACATAGAGCACATATTCCTGCGGCCGCACTCCGAACTTTTCCAGAATGTCGGTCTTTGAATCATTCTCCGGTTGAAAGCCATACGGGATATAGAAGGAATCCTTCCGGAATTTTTTTCTGTAATAGCGCTGGATCATCCGGGCATCGGAAACAACGGCATCGGGCAAAAAAGTGGCCAGCCATTCTGATAACCGGTAATACAGCTTTCCGATTTTGTTCCATTTATCCCGCTGCCATTCCAGGCCGTCAACATTCAGCGCCACTCGGGTTCCTACAATTCTCGGGATGAAAGAAATGTAACTGTTGGCACTGTTACAGATCAAAATGACATCGTATCTTTCTTTTAAGGCATGAATAGCACACAGAAAGGTATGAACCACCGTGTCAAAATACTTGTGACGGATTGTAGGCAAAATCCGGATCCGGACGCCCTTGTAATATGGTTCGGAATAATCGATCATATGAGATCGGCCATAGACGGTCACGTCATGCCCCCGTTGGACAAGCCGCTCGCTCAACGCCTCTGCGAAGGTTTCAAACCCGCCGTAGTTGGCCGGAATTCCCCGGATGCCCATAATTGCGATTTTCATGGTGACCCGAACATTAATTTCACGTTTATCGAAAACTTATTCCGGAAATACAGACGCATTTGCCCTAAATGGTTCAGTGCCGTTTCTCCCTAAGTAAGTTCAAATCGGTTTGATTCGCTTTATTCCCTTTATAAACATCGCTCCGTTTTTTTAGAAACGGGACAATATGCTTTAAAAAAAACTTGGGCGCCATTTCGAACTGATTTCTTATCATCTTCTTCCAATTAATGGGCCCGCTACGATTTACCAGTCCCGTTGAATATTGAACAATAAACAATCCGTTCCAAATAACCAGTAGAGCTATCAATATATACGGAACCCACATTTTTATCTTTTTTGAAAGGACCTCCAGAAACGCCGTAAATCCAAAAATAAAAAAGGTGGAAGCTTTGATTAAATACCGATCTCCATATGACATACCCTGCTTATGAGAACAGCTGGTGATATATACAAGTAAAATAGCCCCAGCAAGATTAATAAAAAACAAATATTTATTTTTCCTATAGATAAAAAACACCCCTGCAAACGCGAGAAATAGAATAGGCGTCCACGTAAATATGCCATAGGAAGAGCCCACCAATGTAGCATGAAAGTCAGGATGCGAAATGAACTGCAGAAACGAAGACAAACCAGAAACAGCCTGATGTCCGCCTTCCGGCAATGTTCCTCCAAAACGTAAAGCTTTCTCAATCTTCACCAGCCGATTCATTTCAGAATAGGGATTGAGAAAAAATTTACCAAAAACATGCTGCCATACCATCATCTGCGGAAGAAAAACCAAAAATGCACTCAAAGAATAAAATCCAAGTCGAGCAACATACTCCCGTGAAAATAATTGCACATACCGTCCGCGGTGAATATACAGCAATTCAATCATGGGCAAAAAAAGCAAGACAAACGATTCCATCCGCGTAAGCATCATAAGTCCGCCTAAAGCCCCAAGAACTGCCCATCTTGATTTGCGCTTGTCTCCGTAAGTGGTGAGAAAATAATAAAGAAATATTGATACGGTGAAAAAGCCGGTGTTGTGTGGCATGGATGGATAAAGGTACATGTAAACAGGAATAGAGCTTGCAAACCAGATCGCAAGCGTACTAACAAAGGCAAGTTTTTCGGAATAATACCGCCTTACGAGATAAAAGGACAATAGAAGCGCCAGAAACCCATAAATAGCAGAACCCAATGAAACAAAAAAAATGTAAGGTTTGCTATATCCATCAGTTGGATAGTCCGTCACTCCTATGCTGTTCATCACGATGGTAAAGCCATGCCCCAGCAAAAAAAACGGGCTCCATAAGATCGCAGAACCTATTGGATACTTGTTGGCCTGCAGCCCGGTTTTCGTTTTGACAGGGTACAAGTCATTTGTCGCATCAGGCCAGCCATACTTTCGCTTAAAAAGATCCACAAAATATGAAAATTCATTTGAACAATCGAGATCACCATCCATGAAAACCGTCCGAACCCAGGCGTAATCGCCCACGCCGTCGCTATAAACCCAGGGTGTAAGGCCTACCGGAACGGTCACCAAAAAAACAAGGAACAAAAGGAGAGAATAGGGAATATTTCTATTTTGCTTAAGGAAATGAATGTTCATAGCCCTTTCACCCTTCATTTCACAAGATTGAAAGAACGGCAAGTTTCATGAGAAGCGTTGAGTGAAATCATCCACTATCTGCATTTCCCCACGCGAAAACAATTATACTCTTTTTAGGTGATAGATAAACCTGCACAAAATTTTCTTCGATATACTCTCTTAAGTCGGGATTTACATACTGTGCACTTAAAAATCGATAAACATCCGCAATCACGATCCCATATTTACTCTTTCTTGCAAGAGAATCCAGATGGGCAACAGAAAGTACAAAAGGTTTCCCAGAGTACATATCATAGTACTCATATCCTGAATGCAAAAGATTATTTTCCCTTGCCACCTCATAATCATTCATATTCATGTCATAGTCCACCTTTCCAAGATAATGCATGACATTGAAAGGAAGAGTGGAAACAATTGTGTAATCTGCGATATTTGGAAACATTTTCTTAATATCCCGTACCGTCTTTTTCCATTCCAGATGGGTAACAGCCCCATTTGAGGCTCCATCCCCCGCAAATGGGATGCAAATTCCGTTCTGAAAAAAGTTGGTGAAAGGAATGAAAAATAATAAAACCCCCACAAATGCAGCCGGATTTCTCAAAAATTTATGAAAATAGGATGCCTTCTTATTGAGACTTGAATATTCTCCCTGAAAAACGTTGACAATTGCGTAAGAACTAACCATTAGAAAGAAAGGCAAAACATTATAGATATACTGATACATGCGGTATTTGAACACAAAGGAAAAAAGGCCAATTTCTATCAGGAAAATTAACCCTAAAAACAGAATCCAATGGTTTTTCCGAAAGAGTGCCTGATACAGCCCCAAGAAAAAGAAAGCGCCCAGTGGAAACACATCCTTTCCATATATGTATTTGATAAAAAGGAAACGGTCTTGGGCCACCTCATACTTGGCCCACTGTGGCAAAAACTGAAGACCATATAATGCCAATTTCCTGAAAAACGGCAGAACCCATACAGCAGCTACCGCCAATGTAAACAGTACCATTATAACAAAATACCGGTTCAGGAAAACGGGTTCGTCACGAGAAAAGAAATTTTCGACAAACCGGAAAACAGTGAACCCAAAGATACCAACTAGTACAAATGCGGATATGACTTGCAAATGAAAAGAAAGCAAAAACAAAACAACAGAGAGGATAATATATTTATTTTTGACCAAATCGAAAAAAAACGAAAATGTAGATTTCCAAAAATTGCCGTCGGTTTTTCGGACCTCGATGGATTCCATCCCCCAAAAAAATGCTGCTACCGCCCAAACAGTGACAAATTGAAGCGGCGCATAAAATCTTGTAAGACGAGCCCAACCCACTTCAAGAGGCAAAACTGCGAGGAAAAAAAGCGAAAGAAGAGCAACTTTGCCCCCCAAAATTTTCTTTGTAACAAAGAAAACCAAAATCAAAGTCAATACACCAAAAAATGCAGCAGGGAATCGGCTGGCAAACTCGTTATCGCCGAACAAAACTTGAGCGCCAGCCACCATCACTGTGAAAAGAGCCGCCCGCGGATAAGGCACTCCGGATGGCAAGTCAAAAGAGCCCTCCGAACGAAACGATTTGGCAGCATAAACATGATTTAATTCATCAACCCAATAACTTGGCGTGCCAAGATTGAAAAACCGAAGGAAAATCCCCAAGGCAATGATGGCGAAAAATAGCACCCGTTCCCAATGTATGGCGTGACCTTCTTTCATTTTGCCATAAGAAGAGAATGAACCATTTCTCCAACCTCACGCTTTGTTACTTCCCCGCTCAGCACAAGCGTACCAACAAAAGAAAGCACTGTAACAAAAAGATGCACGATAAAGCTGGAGACATATGTCTGTACAACAAGAGTTATTAAAACAGAAATTCCTATAGCCAAAGCAATTCGAACACTTGTACCCGAAAAAATGATATTCAACACTTGATCACGGATAAATAGAGAACCCATTGCAAATCCGGCAGTGCCTGTTAATACAGCGGCAACGCCTGCCCCTACCGTCCCCAAATGCGGAACAAAAATGAAATTCAAGAAAATATCAACAAGCAGCATGGATAAAACCAGAACGAAACACAAGAACATGCGGTCCTGTGCAATTAATATGGTATGAATCAAAGCAGCCAGTGTTATTAGGGTATAGCCGATGAAAACAATTTTTAATATTGGCGTAGCTCCTTGATACTCACTTCCATAAAGCAAAAGAATAATTCCTTTGGCGTTTAGCCATACGACCGTATTAATAAAACTGGCAAGAACAAAAAGCCATCTTAAAAAATTCCGCACAACCTGGCCAACTTCATACCTGTTACCCATCCCGTATGAACGTGCAACCTCAGGGAGCAGAACAGCAGAAATTGCAATTGACAGAAAATATATCAACTTTGACAAATTCGCGGCAGACACATATTCGCCAACATGCACATCAGCCAAGAAATATTTAACAAACCACACATCCACCGCAAATAGCATGTTCAGAGCAACAAAGTAGAGAACATTTTGAACAATAAATGGTTTCCATTGCAATTCTTTTTGGGGATTCTCATTTGTTTCTGGCAAACGGGTCATCCAAAGACCAACCAAAAGCGCAACGAGGGAACATAAAAAATTGCCAATTAGAGCCCCTTTCAGAGAAAATCCAAGATAAACAAGCCCAAGAATAGAAAGAAACCTGGTTATAGAATAGACGATGTTGAGGATTGCATAGCGACTGTACCACCGCAAACCATTTTGTATGGCCAGCACATATTTGTACAGGCCGAGAAATATGATATCAAATCCAGCAATCCTTAAAAGAACTCTTAGGGCAGAATCCCCAAAAAAACTGGCGATGGGCGCCGCGATCATCCAGAAGATCAAAAAAATGCTTATCGTATAAATAATCTGAACCGCCATAGTTTCCCGGATTATAAGCCGCATTACCGAAACATGGACGGAACCAAATTTCTGAATGGCCTCCGGAATGCCCGTAATCACAAATAGCTCTGCCACCACAAGAATAGAGATGACCAATCCGAAAACGCCGAACGATGAGGGTCCCAACATTCTCGCGAGACCAATGTTCACAAAAAAGCTGGAAAGCAAATAAATAATCTGAGACCCCACCAGCAGAATTGTAGCTCGAAAGATCATTCAGGTGATCCAACAAAAATCATGAAGAGGGGAGCTTATCCCAGACTTCGTCCATCAACTTCATTAATTGGAGAGCTTCTTCGGCCGTAACCGGCATTTCTTCGTCACGCGCGATGCTCCGATAGAATATCTGAATGAAACGTTCCGTACCCTCAAAAATTCGCTCTGTGGTTTTGGGCAAGCCAAAAAGACTTTTCAAACTGGCAAAAGCATACCTTTTGGAACGCTTTATGGAAAAAAGAATGCGATTTACAGATTTGGGAAGCGGGCCAAATTCTTTTTCGACAAATATAACTTTGTTTAACAAATCAATGGTCATTGCCCCCTGAGTTCCATAAACATTCAAAAACTGGTAACGAGGCGACACAGCCATAGAGACATGGACATTTGCCAACCGCTGTTCTTCTTGAAGCGTCACATGTAGTTCATCATATTTCACCAAAGGGATTCTGCCACGGGATGTTACAAATACCTCCTTTACTGTAGGATTGGGCATAAACTCAAGAGCTGTATAAAGAGCATGGGGTAGATAATCTTGAAAAAGCCCACCCGGCAGAGTATAGCCCCAATAATTGGGCGGAAATGGTGGAGATGCCGTACCATAGCTTACGCCATACCAACTTTCAACAAAAACTATACTTCCCAAACCTCCATTATTCAAAAAACGCTGCGCTTCGAGCATCACCCGATCAAAAAGGTGATTGTGCATAACCGAAAATCGTATCCCAGATTTCTCCGCGGCCCGAACCATCTGTTCCGCTTCCGCCGAAGAGATAGCCATCGGTTTCTCCACCAGCACGTGGGCCCCATAATCCACAGCAGCCAAGAAAGCATCTTTATGAAACTGAGGAGGAACGAGGATATGGACAACATCCGGCCGGGTTTTTTCCAATAGCTCCCTGTAATCATGAAAGCTTCCATCCGCATTAAAGCGCTCAGCAGCAATTTCCAGGGCCTTTTCATTTACATCAGCAACATATAGCCGATCTACAACTCCTGAGCGCCGCAAAAATAGCAAATGATAGTGTGCAACATTGCCACAACCAATAACGCCAATCCGGAATTTCCTTTCCTTCGGCAAAACAACGGAAAAACCCTTTAAACGAGACAATCGCCGTGATATGCTTCGCCTCTTGAACCAGTTGGCAGTGCGTTCCAGAGAGGTTGGGAAGTCTACTTCCCTTATCCCCTTAGAATATTGGCGCCACTTTTTGTTCGAATAGGATATCGTTCGGGTATAAAGGTCCAAATTTAAGTTCGCCATAGGAGCAGATTTGCCAAGAAAAGAGAAAACAAATCTAGCGGAAGTTTTTAAGCTACCCAATACCAACCGAGGAACCCGTACATAAGAGATGTCCGGATCAACTTTCTCTTTCAGGAACTGAACATACTGTTTTCGACTAAGCGTCTGATCCTCTACAAGATTAAAAATCTGTCCGTTCACCGAATCCGACTCCAAGGCAAAGGCAACCGCCTTTGCTACGTTTTCCACATAACTTAGAGGCAGTTTATGTTTGGGACTCCCAATCAGCAGAATCCTTTTTGATCCAATTTGAATCCCAAGCGTCGCAGGAAATATGGGTCCAGCCGGGCCATATATGGCACCGGGCCGGAAAATGACATATGGCGTGCCGGAGGGATTGCCGAGCGAAATAATCTTTTTTTCGGCTTCAATTTTAGATCGAGCATACAGGCTTGCTTTTTCAGGATCTTCATAAGGATCTTCTTCTCTGAAGGAACAACTGAAGTTTTTCAGTTGCGAATGCGGATAAACACTAACCGAACTGATGTAAACAAATTTTTGAAGCTCTTTTTCAATCGCTTTCGAATACAGCGCCTCCGTAGCAGCTACATTGACCTGATAAAAATCATCCCAAGATCCAGAAAATGTAGCTGCTGCATGAACAACAAAGTCAACTTTTTGAATTGTATCATCCAACCAAGAAAGATCCCATAAATCCCCCTGGACAATTTCAACATTCCCCTTTTTCACAAACTCAGGTATTTCTTTTGAACGGATCAGCAAATGCACAAAATAGCCCCTGTGCAGCAATTCATTGAGAATAGAACGTCCAAGAAATCCCGTCCCTCCTGTCAAGAAAACCCTTTTCACAGAAGATCTCCTTTTTGCGGCGTAGAATGCCCCTGCCAAAATCCGTAACTATACCAGACCAACGCCAAAAACCAAATGGGAAATGTCCACATCAATTTCGGCAAACAGGAAAAATTATTACGAAGAACCTTACGAACAACGGTGTATATCCTTAAGAATGGAATAGCGAATGCGGAAATTTTAAACTTTGCAAGCCAGTGCCCTTTAACGGCGAATCTTTTGCGTAGCTGACATGCCCCAATCCCAAGTTCCCTTTGCTTATGCAGCATTTTCCGCAAAACCGTACGGTTAAAGTGTGTAATTCGAATACTCGGGTCGAAAAAGATCTGATAATTATGTTTCCGGAGGGATAGACAAAATAGTACATCCTCAGAGGTAATCAAAGAAGGGAATCCACCAACCTTCTTGAAAACGTCTTTCCTAACCGCCATATTGCAAGACGGGATAAGATCCGCAATACCTGACTTCCGAGATGGCATAAATTCGCCAAATTCAATAAAATACTCGGCTGTGGCAATTGGATGCTTCGGTAATCCATTTTCAACCGATCCCCCTATCGCGACATATTCCCCATTTTTCATCGATTCCAATATTCTCTGGATCCATTCTCCGTCCGCAACACAGTCGGCATCAATAAATGCCACAATATCCCCTTTTGAATGCTGAACTCCTATATTCCTTGCCACCCCCGGAAATGTCCGGCGATGGAGGTGAAGAACGGAAACAGAAGGAAAACGTTTCTGAACCCATTCGGTAATGTCTCGATCAGAACTATCCACAACGATAATTTCAACATGCGTTCCCGTCTTCTGCTTTTCAAGAGAGGCTAAACATCTGAATAGGTGATCGACATCATTAAAATGAGGAATTACAATCGAAATATCCGGAACCTGCTCCACAGTCCTTTCCTCAAAGTCTGGAACCGCCAGGGATTAGCACGCGATTTTTTCAATACTTGAAATTATGTGTTCCCAACCAAACCGACCTCTGGTTAACTCGATGTTTTTCCGAAATTCTTCCTCCCGATTCTCTCTGAAATATTGAACAATAGCATCAGCCAAGGCATCCACATCCCTGGGAGGCACAATAAATCCCGTCCTCCCGTCCTCAACAATTTCGGTTAACATTCCCACATTTGTGACAATCACAGGCAGGCCATAATAAAAAGCAAGCTGCACCACGCCGCTACCCGTTACCGAGACATAAGGCATCACCAAAACATTAGCTGCAGAAAAATACATTTCAATCTCATGATTGGGCACATACTGATCGATTATCCGGACGTGCCTTTGTAGATTTAGTTCATCTATTAAGTCGAAATACTTCCTGCGATCCTGCCAAAACTCCCCCACAACCATTAACGTCACATCGATCTGTTTTAGCACCAGGGGAAGTGCTTTGATTAAATATTCCAGACCTTTATACTCCCGAACAAAACCAAAGAAAAGAAGAATCCATCCATCAATTTTCAAACGATGACGTGCATCCTTTTGGGCAATTCCCCTTTTTTCCAAAAGTGAATATACAGGGTGGAATACCTTTTTGATTCGGGCATCCGGCCTAATTTCCCGCAATCTTATTGCCTCCTGCTCCGAGTGTACCAAAAAACCGTCTGCCAAATTGTAGGCGTACCGGCTCACCATTACTTTCCAGCGGGATGATTCATGTTCAAGCACATTGTGACAAATGTAGACAACACGTGAACCGGTTCTCTTTTTCACAATGGAGGCGATCACAGAAAAAATCGGGCCCCAAAATACGACCCACCATGGAATTACCAGCACATCGGGACGAAACTGAACAATATCATGGGCCGTTTTAAACCAGGTGTGAGGCAATACTGAATCGATTGAGTAGATCACGCCATTCTCTATTAGACTTCTCTGCGAAAAATCTTTATCCGTTTTTCCGGGATAAAGCCACCCGGGATATTGCCGCAAAAAACTCCAGAACCGCACTTCATGTCTCTTCTTTAAGTATCGGTACAGCAAAGTTGTATGATGGGCGATCCCGCCACGATACGGATATGTTGGGCCAACAAGAGCAACCTTCATATCTACTGTGACACCTCTTTCTTCTGCACATTTTTCTGGCGATGGGTTGAATCGACTTCAAGCTTTCTTATTTTATAGAGCGCCGATTCTAACAAACGCCGATTCGCCCCTATGAGGTCCGCCATCAATCCCATAACAATCGTTTGAAAGCCCATAATGAACAGCACTGCAGCCAGTATCAAGGACTGAATATGACCAGCTCCCTGTCCTGTAAAAAAGAAATAAAGGAACCTCAAAGAAATAGCGAGACCAGCGGCAAAAATAACGCTCCCTAAAATTACAAAAATTTTGAGAGGTTCATAGACTGAATAGATCCGAAAAATCGTGGCAATGGAGCGCTGAATATATTTTGGAATACTGGAAAAGAGCCGCGACTCCCGAAGTTTCTCGTTCGTTTCAACGGGTACCGATGTAATTGCGAGATTCTTTTTTCCAGCCTGAATAATCGTTTCCAGCGTATATGTAAACCGCGATATCACATTGATCTGTAACGCAGCCTCTCTACTGAACGCGCGAAAACCACTCGTTGCATCTGGAATATCCGTATTGGAAACTTGCCGCACCACCCAGCTTCCCAGCTTCTGGAGCTTCTTTTTGATCCAGGAAAAATGCTTGATTTTGTCAATCTGCCGGTCGCCAATAACAATATCTGCCTTCCCTTCCAGAATAGGTTGAATCAATTTTGGGATATCACTACCGCGGTA
>MTOL01000145.1 GCA_002011685.1 Deferribacteres bacterium JdFR-76 | reverse complement strand
CAACTTTGTAGGCCTGGAAAGTTTTTCCAGCCGCCTCAACACTCTCTTCCGTTATGACTTTTCCGTTTAATACAAAGTCGGCCTCATAATTCTTGTACGTCGAATCCATGCTGATGCCCGAGGAAATAATCGGGATATCGCTGAGCGGGCCGTTGTACTGAAACACTGTCCACGTTGCTCCCCTGGTCATGGGAATGGGCAACCAGTATGCCGGCGTGGCAAAATCGAAACGCACCGTATCACCGGTATCCGGGTTGAAGTCTTCAATCCGGTGCATCAGCACCCGGTTGGATTCCAGTTCAAAATACGTCAGGGTAAAATCTTCGGGATTCTTGCTGGATTCATCCTTTACAATGACCCACTCCTCGCTGCCGACCTTCAGTTTGCCAATCACGGTTTCTGTCACCGTGTAGGGTTGATCCGAAACAGGCGATACCTGATAAACCCATTTGTTTCCCACCTGATAGGGAATGTAATTTTCCTCTTCCCCGGTGTCTGGACCGGCCGGGTTTTTATCTTTTTTGCCACATCCCGCCACCAAAAGGATCGCGATCAATCCCACGCCAACCACACGCCACCGCTTCATCGCTTATCCCTCCTCAAATATTGTTCCAGCAACTCTTTCATCCTCTGGAATGCACGGGATCGGTGGCTGATCCGGTTTTTTTCCTCCAGAGTCATTTCGGCAAACGTCTTTCCTTTTTCGGGAACATAGAAAACCGGATCATACCCGAACCCACCTGTTCCGCGCGGCTCGTGCAAAATCTGGCCTTCACAAACCCCCTCGGCCAGAAGCTCCGTTTCCCCATCTACAAAAGCAGCCACACAGCGGAATCGTGCGGTGCGGCCATCCGGAACGTCTTTCAACTCCTCCAGAAGTTTGCGGACATTGTCTTCGTACGTAGCCTGCTCGCCGGCAAACCGGCTTGAATACACCCCCGGCCTTCCGCCAAGGGCATCCACCTCCAGTCCGGTATCATCGGCCAGGGCCGGCAGGCCAAGAAATCGATGAACGGCCCGGGCCTTCAGCAGGGCATTCTCTTCCAAAGTTGCCCCGTTTTCTTCCACGGGGGGAAGATCGCGGAATTCTGTGGCAGACACAATCTCGACGGGCAGATCCGCAAGGATTGCCCGCAGTTCTCTGACCTTATCCTCATTCCGGGTGGCCAGCACAATGCGAATGCGGCCCATTCCTAGCCGTACACTTCCTTCTCGTTGCACTTGCACAAATTAACCATTTCACGGTTGAACCGCCAGCCGCCTGTCCGTTCAGCTTTTTGCGAACGGACCACCATAACCCGCTGTATTTCCGTATTGCACTCGGGACAAACCTCAGCTTTGAACTCGCTCATTTTGCGAAGTTTATCCAGAAACGTACGAACCTTTGCCATTGTTCCTCCTGTGATTTTTCTTCACATGTTCGCTTCTTTCGTCCGTTTTGCACCGAATTCCGTAGCCAGAATAGCCAAAGCTGCATACTGGCCCAGCAGAGAAAATGTCGATTCATCAAACGGGGTATAAAAATCTGGCCGCTTGCATTCGATGCTCAGCGCCCCGAACACCTGATTCTGGAACGAAATCGGCACGCCCAGAAAAGAACGTAAACCGTAATTGGAACGTTCTTCTCTGGAATAGCGCGGCCGGAAAAAATCTCCCTCTTCCAGGTCGCTGAGGAGCAAGGGTCGGTTCCGCTTGATTACCCATCCCATGAGCCCATCTTCCAGCCGGAAGCGGAACCCCTCGCCCATAACGTCCCGCTGGCCAATAACCCGCACAATGACACCTTCGTTTCCGGAATCGCCGTTCACCCGCACTACCGTAAACCGGTCAAAATGATAGGCCGTCTGGCAAGCTTTTCCGAGCGCATTGTAGATCTGCTCGGTGGCCAGGTTTTCGTTCAGAGCATGCAAAAACGTTTCCTGCGCTTTCAGTACCCGTTCAATTAGCTGCGACTTCTCCCGAACTCCCAGCAGCAAAATACCCTGACTGATCAAACGTTCGTACTGTTTCAGGAGTTCCAGGTCATCGTCGCCGAAATCCTGCACCGCCAGGCTGTCCACAGCCAGCACACCGCGCACTTCGCCAAATACAGTTACCGGAACGGCGAGGAACGATTTCACCGGGACCTGCCTGGCGTAATAGTTGGCCGCCCGGGCCTCCTGCGGAATACTCTGTTCCAGAACCGGCCGTTTGCTAGAAAAAACACTGCCCGGCAGCGAACCCTCAATGTCGACAAGAGCCCCTTTTTTCAGCCCTTCACCCTGCGTATCGAAAAATTCGATCCGCAGCTTGCCCCGTTCCGTCCCCTTGAAAAACAGCACGGCAGAATGGGCCACAAAGGTGGCGCGGACCATCCGGATCAGGTTTTCAAAGAACCCCGTCAGCTCGTTGTAAAATTGAAACGATTCCTCCTGCTGAACCGCTGCCATACTGGTAATTTCACGGAATGGCATGTCCGGTTCTGCCGGCGTTTCTGCCGATTCCTCCTGTAGCTGATCTTCCTGCCCACCGGACCACAGCCAGTAGATCAGACCCAAGCCGACTACCAGAAGAAAAATCCGAATAACGGTTCCTGTTGCTCCTCCATTGCCAAAGAACGACAGCAAAAACAGGGCCGCGATTACCACAACAAGTCCTGCCAGCAACCACCGTTCGTCGAAAGCCCCCGGTTCAGAACCGGAAATTCTCCTTTCTTCATGCACGCCAGTACCCCAAAAAAATAGCGATCTTAAATATATGAAATCTCAGGCGTATATCAACACGAATTGCAGGAGTTTCAACCTTATCAAATGGTATCATAATTTGCAAAAAACCCTACTATTTGGCAAATAAAATCTTGTNTAGAAAAGAAAAAAGTACCGCCCTGCCGTTTCATACGAACACCGCTTTTTGATTAACCGATCCGCTCTGCCTCACATGCGGTACATTATCAGGATAGCCCGCCTTGTTCAGCCTGGCGGAGACGGAAATAATGCTGAAACGGACGATCAGTAAGCTATCTTGGCGGTTTTTTGGAAAGGAGACGGCGGAGATTATCCAGCTCCATCTCCAGCAGGCGGATCCGCTGTTCAATCTCATGGCGGTTTTTGAGGCCGGGGGCCGGTGCAGCTACTTTCTGGACCATTCCCAGCATTGTTTGCACCGGTTTCTTTTTGAACTGCATTTCCTGCAAAACATAGAGTGGGGGCCTTTTTTCAACAATCACCCGTTTCTTGAGAATCTCTCCTCCCCGGCGGATCTCGAACATCACTTCCGTCCCCACGTTCAGATGACGGATGTAATCCGCCATTTCCCGGAGATCCCGGATAGGCCGTCCGTTTATGGTGAGAATCTCGTCCCCGAGCTGGATACCGCTCCGCGCTGCGGGCCCCCCTTCGTACAGGTACGTTACCTTAAAAACAGTTTTCTGCGTAGAAGATGGATACTGTGTGACAGAAAGCCCGACCCATCCGGAAATGGTCTCGGCTTCCTGGCGGATCTGGAACACCCTCGGTAGCAGCTGAGGCACCGGCAAAACCAAGCACTCTTCGCCAGCCGGCTGAGAAGCAGCGGACCAGCCCACTCTGGCGGCAACGATTCCCACTACCTGACCGTTCAAATTAAACACCGGCGCTCCGACTCCCCCCGGCCAGATGCCCGCTGCCACCCTGAGTAGGTTCTGGTCCAGAACGGAACGGACCACGCCGAACGAAACCGGCGGAAGGTTGCGGGCAGAGCTTCCCAGGATAAACACCCAGCTTCCCGAACGGACACTGCCGCTGTGAGCAAAGAAAGGATTTTCCAGAGGCTGAGGTGTGATCTTCAGCACAGCAATTTCAAACTCGTAATCGTAGCCTAAAATGGTGGCAGGAAGCGTATCGCCCCCGGTCAACACAACAAACAGCGACTCCATCCCATCAACCACGCTTCGCCGCGTGAGCACCAGGCCGCTGGCATCCACCAGCAGGCCCGTTCCCACCCGCTTATCTACCAGCGTTTGAACCGCCGCGTCCGGGGAACGCTTTGGCTCTTCTGCCACAGCAGGAGAGTGTCTCTTCTGGCCCACAACTCCTACCGCATAGGGGCTGCACGCCTGGATCAGGCGCTTCAGACCGGTTTCCAGCCTGGAAAGGTAAGAGGGTTCCTGTCCCAGCGCTCCGGCAACAAAGCCAGACTGCACCGCAAGTAGCCACAACAGACCAAGGGACCGTTTTACTGGAATTCTCTTCATGACCGGATTGCTCTTTGCTAAAAGGTCACCGTAGCCGCTGGCTGAATCCGGCCTGGCATCCTCTGCAGAGAATCGTGGCGCAACGAATCATGAAACAGCGCACGGACCCCGCCCGGCTCGCCACGCTCGATGGCCTCACCTTCTCCCACAAATAACTCCCCAGGAACCTCCTCCAGCAGGAAATGGATCCGCTCTTCTACCTGATTGCCATGCCGCTGGACCACTACGGCTCCTTTCAGCTGAGCTTGCTGAAGAGCAGGGAAAGAACCTGCCCCTGCAGGCAGAGAACGGGCCCCCTTCATCTGCAGGGTATGAAGCGTCAAATACGACACAACGGCCAGGATCAAAACAGCGGAAGCCAATGCAGGCACCCGATAAGGCTCCAGCCATCCCAACAGACGTTCCCAGATTCCGGGCCGGTCCAGTTCCCGGCGCAAACGGCTTCGGAGTACGATATGGAAGGCGTTGGATGTGTGGACGGCCGGCAAACGCTTCAGTTCTGCACGGAGCGAATCCATCCGCTTCAGAACCTCCGCGCATTCCCGGCAATGCTCTAAATGATGATCAACTTCTTCCTTCTTTTCCCTTTCAAGACTCCCTTCAAGATAGTCTGAAAAGTGGGAACGAAATTTGTCACAAGATGGCATCCAGGCCCTCCTCTGTTGGTCTTCTGATTTTGCCCGTATTTCCAGCTCATTTGCGATCCAGATATTCTTTTAGGCGCTCCTGAAGCCGTAAACGCGCCCGGTTAACACGTGATTTCACGGTCCCAAGCGGCACTTTGAGAATTTTACTGATCTCTTCATAGGAAAGTTCCTGGATATCTCTCAGGATTATCACTTCTCTGAATTTGGGCGAAAGCTGCTGAATCTCCCGCTGGAGAATCTCATCAAACATCCGCGAGCTCGTTTTTTTCTCCGGATTTAATGTATCGTCGGAAATCTCATAATCTTTATCCTCGTATCCCAGCTCCGTGATGGAGTGAAGATTCCGTTTTTTGCGCTTGCGCAGCTCCGTTTTGGCCAGATTGCCGGCAATGGTGTAGATCCAGGTGGAGAATTTGGCGATTTTCCGGTAGGCCCGCTTATTTCGGAAGACCCGCAAAAACGTTTCCTGAACGATGTCTTCCGCCTCCGACATATCTCCGAGGAAACGGAAAACAAAATTCATCAGAGGATCTTTGTATCGGTTTACAATTTCCTCAAAGGCATAAACGTCACCATCCTGAAACCGGAAAATCAGCTCTTCGTCGCTAAGCTGGGCCAGCTCCTGGCGGTGGCGTTTTTCCTGCAAATACAGCTCTTTTTTGGAAGGTTCCGGCATCCTTTTCGTTTCAGGCTCCTGTATCCAACGGTCTTCTTTCTTACGGATTCAGTGTGTTTCTGTTACAGCAAATCCGGTTTCAGTTTTGCGTTCTTTGCCCGCAGCTGGAAGATCTGGTAAAGCATCAGTTCCAGCACCAGGTTTGTGTTCAGATAGCTGGATTTGAGCTGCACGTCTGCTTCGAGCAGCTTTTCAAAGGCGCGGCGGATATTTTCCGCGGGAAAATTGCCCGCCTGAAGGATTAGATTTCCCACAAAAAAACGGTGTGCCCGGACGCGGTCAGCAATCGCTGGCGGACTATATCCCGCTTTCACAAGTTCCTGTACCAGCAGAAGCTGGGAAAAATAGCCAGTCAGGCTCGAAATGATATACCCCGGTTTTTCACCGGTTTCCAGCAGCCAGCGTAAAATCCGCACCGCATGCTGAAATGTTCCCATCCCTATAGCATCCCGCAGCTTGTAAATATTGAACTGGCGCGAGATCCCGACCAGTTCGTCCACATCCTGTTCGGTAATTTCTTTCCGTTTCCCGGTAAACTGCACCAGCTTTTCCACTTCATTGTGTACATCCCGCAAGGAATTTCCCAGCTTTGCGGCAAGAAGCTGCGCAGCGCCTGGTGCGATTTTCTTCCCTTTCTCTTCCACCAGCCGTTCCACGTATACAGGGATTTCATTTTCATAGGGCGGTTTGCACTCTACAGCAACGGCTACCTGCATCAGCGAGCTGTAGATCTGTTTCCGAGGATCGATTGCATTAGCGGCCAGGATAAGGACAGAATGGCCAGCCGGACGCATAGCGTAACGCAGAATTCGCTCTTTACCAGCCTGAGAAAGCCGCTGAAAATTTTTTACAATTACCACCCGCTTTCCCGCCAGCATGGGTACGGAAAGAAGCGACCTAACAATGGCCTCACCGCTGGCATCCTCCCCGTAAAAAGTTTCTTTCTGAAACGCAGATCCACCTCCGCCCAGCACTTTCGTGCAGATCTTGGCGATTCCTTCTTCAATCCAGTAGGATTCGCTCCCGAAGAAAAAGTAGACGGGATCGATTTTTCCCGTCAAGATCCGGTCAATAAACTGCTGATAAGACAAAACCGTTTTTGCCATGGCTCTCGAAACCTTGCCCTTCCCGGTGCATCCCTACAAATCCCGTACCACAACCCATAAAACTGGAACGCTTTCAATATAGCCTTTTTTTGAACCAACTGCAAGGGCCTGGCGTAACCTACGGAATTTTTTTAAATTGTCCCTGTCGTCTCTGGTTTTCAGGTGGATTCTGCCGGAGCTTTTTCCTGCACAGCCTCCACCACGCCCACAGCGCTTTCTCCGCAAGAATTTCCGCTGCAAACGGTACCGGGTCGGGATGGCGACAAATGTGATGAGGGAAAACTCTTCCTCATTTTGGAGGCCAGGACCAAACTCCCAATGCCGCTTCCCTCACCCGTACGTTTTCCTGGAAGGTGTACAGTATTTGCGTTTCATGGATCTTCCCACCGGCAGGCTATCTCAACACCCCGGATCTGCCGCACGACTGAGGAAGGCCCCTTGAAGCTCCCCCACCAAAAACCAGCCGGTTCTCCGTCGGATCACAAAGGCGGGCCAGTGGGCGGCACTCTTTCCTGTACAGGAAGCGCTTACCCTTTCCTTTCGCGGCGCATGGCGATGTAGATTAGGTACGCAAATCCCCCCCAGACAATTCCGAGGATGAGCACCATAAAAAGAATAGCTTCCGTCTTCATGGATTTACTCCCCGCGGATACGCGCCACAATTTTTCCGTTCAAAAGAATCAGCACCAGAATAACAATTCCCCACTGGAAAAGGCAGGTCCCGAGGCTGTAGGTTTTCAGTGGATTCCACCAGCTTCTGGGCTCATACACCGTAATGGATTGAAAAAACCACCAGGCCAGCATCACGAGAAACTCAGCTGGCAAAATCACCTTGAACAGGACGTTGTACCAGCGCCCTACATGAATATCGGTCGGATTGGCATTCACCAGCTGCACCCTGAATCGGTCCACCCCAAACCGGTTAACTGCGATGGTAAAAAAGAATCCGCTGAGCAGAAGTCCCACCCCCCATACCCAGTCCTGATTGTTGAAGAAATCCAGCGACAGCGCAGAAGGGACTCCGAAGAAGAACCCGGCAGCCCAGACCATTAGAACAGCATGTTTACGGCGCAGGCCAAAATCGATGCCGATGCGCGCGGCCAGTTCCACCATAGCCAGCAGGGAGGAAAGAGCAGCGATAAATAGGGCCAGAAAAAAGACGGTAGCGAAAAAATGTCCCAGCGGCATCTGTTCAAAAAGCTGCGGAATCCAGATAAAGGTAAGTCCTGTGTTGCCCGCCTGCATAGCTTGAAGTGCCTGCGGTTCCGCCAGCATGGCAAATACCGTAGGAATGATCGCCATCCCGGCAATAAGCGAAGCCGAATTGTTTCCAAACCCCGTCAAAAAAGCGTTGAGATTAATATCCTCTTTTTCCCGCATGTACACGGCGTACGTAAGAATCAGCCCCCAGCCGGCCCCAGTTGACCAGGCCGATTGTGAAAGAGCCTCCAGCCATACGCGGTAATCGACCAGTTTTTCCAGGTTGGGGTAGAAAAGGTAATTAAGGCCGGAGGCAGCCCCAGGAAGCGTGAGTGCCCGGATGGCAGCCAGAACCATCAGAACGAAGAGCGACGGAATGAACAGTTTGGAAACCCGCTCCACACCACCGGCAATTCCCCGGTAGATCACGTAGGATGCGAAAGAAATGGCGACAAAATGGAAAAAAAGCGGCCACAGTGAACCGGTAAACTGCCCCCAGAAAATTTCGTGATTGTGTATTTTTAGCAGATGGCCCGTTAATGCCTGAAAAAAATAAAAAAGGCTCCAGCCGGTAACGACCGAGTAGTAAAACATGATCCCGATGGTACAGAACCCAACAAATCCTCCCATCCACGCAAAACGTGGTCCCATGATCTCCGCAAAAGAGCCGATGGTTCCTTTGCGGGTGTGTTTGCCGATGGCAAATTCCGCCATCAACAGAGGGATGGACCAGAGAAAAAGGAAAATGAGCCACGGGATAAGGAACGCACTCCCCCCATTCTGAGCTACCAGTCTGGGAAAACGCCAGATATTTCCAGCACCAATGGCCATCCCGATGGCCGCCATAAGCAATCCCCAGCGGGAAGTGAATTGGTCCTTTTTGGGCATTGTTCCTTCCTTTCAGGATAATTCCGGCTTCCGTCCGGTTCCAAGGTTGTATTCCTGCGATTCTGCATCGTACAAATTACGTTTTTTCCGCAAAAAGTCAAGCCGCCGGCGCAGGTTTTTCAGATAAATTGGGCCGCCAGCCCTTCCCAAATAAATTCACAGCAAAGGGCCCAGCCGGAAGAAAAACACTTGTCATTGGCGCTCTGGCTGATTACACTCATAACGAACAAACCAGCAAAAGGAGGGCGCCATGCTTGACAATAAAGTCATTTTGATTTCTGGCGGTACAGGACAGCTTGGCCAGCCCCTTTGCCGGAAACTTCTTCTTTACGGTGCTTCGCTCTCAACCAATTACCGTTCGGAAAAGAAAAAGCGGGAACTGGAAGAAAGCCTGCTCCCTGCGGAACGCAACCGGCTGTTCTTCTTCCATCTCGATCAATTTACAGAAAAGACTATCCAACAGTGGATTTCGGTTACCCTGGAGCATTACGGCGAGTTGAATGGCCTGGTTCACACTGTGGGAGGGATCCATCCCAAAGTTCATTTATGGGAAATGGACGTGTCTACCTGGCGCCAATCTTTCGAGCTGAACGTGGATACCGCATTTCTGCTGGCGAAACTTGCTCTCCCGGTGTTTTTGAAACAACAAAACGGAAGCATGGTGTTCGTATCGGCACTGGCAGGGTTAAAGGGTCGTGCCCAGCTGGCTGCCTATTCAGCTGCAAAGGGAGCGCTTTTGCGGCTTGTGGAAAGCATTGCGGCAGAAACGGGGATGAAAGGCATCCGGACAAATGCGGTTGTGCCCAGCATTTTGAAGACATCTGCCAATCTTAGCTGGGCTTCAGAAAAAGAACAGGAAAAATGGGTTCCCCCGGAAGATCTGGCAGAGGTAATCGCCTTTTTGCTATCGGACCGTTCTGCCGCCATACAGGGTGCAGTTATTCCGGTTCTTGGCAAATTAGTCGCCTGATACACGCTTTTCAACGAAAGAACTGTGTATATTGCCAGAAAGAAAACGCTGCCCGTCGCTGATATCTACACGGCGGAATAGATCTTTCTGCTCACTGTCCAGAGCGGCAGCAAATCCGATGTCCTCCGGCCGGTACCTGCCCGAATAAATCCTTTCACCAGAGGTCCTCCGGTCAAGGATAAAGCCGGAACGTTTCACACCTCCCCAGCCTTTCTTCATCTGGAAAACACTATCCCCCTCGAATCTCTCTTTCAAAAAATTGCCGTTGTCAATCCACCGGTTGAAGTCCACCGCCCCATAACAGGAGCCTTCCAAGTCGGCCAGCATCGCCCGATCCCTGGCGTCAAATTCGCCCCAAAAAGAAGCGTAAAGTCCAAATGGGTTTCGCTTCAGAGTATTCAATGCTTCATGAAATCCATTTACTTTGACCAAGAACAACACCGGCCCAAATATCTCCGTCGTAGGAATGGTGTCGGATTCTATGATCGTAGGATAGAGAAGCTCTCCTTTGTCTAGACCGGAAAAATTGGCTTCCTGGCATTTTCCACCACAAATCAGACGGGTTTTCCAGGTTTTCACCAGGTCGTGCCACAGGGCACGAACATACCGGTTCCGCACCGGTCCTACGCGTGTCTTTTCATCAAAGGGGTTCCCCACTTCCAGCTTTTCCACATAACCGATAAGGAGTTCTTTGAATTCGGTATATATCTCCGAATCGACCAGCACGGTTTTGATGGAAAAGCAGTACTGCCCGGAATTGGCGAAGGCAGCATATGCTAATTTTTGAGCAACTTCTTCCAGTCCTGAGGTCCGCCCGTGGACATAAGCTACGGCATTTCCTGGTCCGTTGAAAACCACGACATCGAAGTTCCGGGTGAATTTCTGGATGGCTTTCCACGCCTGTTCTGTACCCGCAAAAATAAACCCGGTACCGGACTTCCGGCACCTGCGCAACAGCGAGCCGGAGCTGGCTGCTAAAATAAACTTCTTCCCCGCAATGCCATCGGCCATCTGAATCTCCTGAATCCCGAGATTCTGCAGCATCCGTTTGTAAAAGGCGCAAACTCTTGGAGTTTGGCTGGACATCCGCACCACAACGGTATTTCCCAGTGCAAACAGGGCCAGTGACTGGATCGAAAACAGCACCGAGGGCATATCGAAAGGCATCAGTACGTAAAAGAGCCCCAAAGGATCGGCAATTGGAGGTTTTCCGGTGCGGTGTTTTTTGAGAAAATCCCGGAGGAACCCCTGCCCCACTTCGATCTCCATTCCGGCTGTACGGACAGGCGTAAAATTGTCTTTCACAAGAAATTCCATCAGCCGGGTCTTATGTTCTTCTGTATAATCAACCGCCTGCTCCAGAATCTGGAGTCGTTCAGCAAAACTCTTTTCGGTGTCCGCTTTGACGGCAGCCATCGATATTTCAGCAAACGCGCGCATCTCAGCCCCTTTCCTTTTGAAATCGCAGATTCGACCCAACCATCGTCACCGGTTTTCTCTGAAACCAGGATTCTGGTTTCTTCAACAGGGGGGCAGAACGGACAAAATTTTCAGGCTGTTTCTTTTTTTCTGAACCGGCAGGTTCGGCTCGTCACGCCGGAGAGCAGTTAACTCCGCGGCGCCGCCCTTTTTTCCCCCCGAATAACCCGGTACCGTTCCTCGGCCATCTGGTAGAAACTTTCAACAACATGCCGCTCAATTTCACCGGTCCCCTCTGGCCGAATCTCCTCAAACCCGCGCTTGATGTACTTCCAGATCGGTTCGCGGAGAACATCTGGATTCATACCGTCCTGAAAGAGCACAGTTACTGGTGTGGATGTTTCATTTTCCAGGTCGTGCTCCCGATCTTCCAAATCTTTGGCGTACAGATCCACCATCCTGAAAAGCCGGGCGGCGCAAATAAAAACGTCTATATCCATCTTTTTGAGACCTAAATATCTGGATGGAAGTATTACGAAAGTATCCATGTCAATACATCTAATCCGATAATGCAAAATGGCTTGTCGAATCTTCTCATGTACAGTTGAGGCTTTGGCCATGTTTGCTGTAGTATGCTTTTCAGCAATCTGAATATAAAGCAATCTTTTTATATGAGATGAAATTTCACCCAGCGATTCCTCCGTGAGTAGATCCATCATTTCCCAAATTGTTTCTGCCAAAAATCCAATCCAAAGCTCTTTCTCTTCCTTATTCATCTGCTGTTCATCATTCAAATCATCACACACGCCTGTAAACTGATCAACCAAAAAAGAGTAATCATAAACATTTCTCGGATAAAACCTTCCAAAGGCCTTTAACACATAATTTGTTCTACTAACTTTTCGGCCCATATCTACTTTTGATAAAAAAAGCATTTTGGCCTTCTTTAATACATAAAGGCACTCATCTTTTAAACACATTGCAAATTGATCGTCAAGAATATCAAATTCGCGCATAAAACCGCACCCTCTAAAAAGATTTTTGATTCGCCTGTACAAATGTCTCCATATTTTTCCAGCACAAATATTCATTTATTGAACTCTTTACTGGGAGTTTCATCATCCACCGGTCAAAATATTCGTTACAACAGCTGGCATTAATCCATTTCCTTTTTTCATTGAGCCGATCGAATTCTCTGCCAAATGCATCTGCAAGCAAAATGCGAAAATCACGATTTCTCAAAACACTTTCCGCAGCCAATATTCCGCTTATCACTGCATACCGGATTCCAAATCCTCTACGGGCATCCTGAAAACCGGCCGCTTCGCCGATATACAGTTTCCCGTCCTGCATAGCCTGCGCAATGGGATCTTCCGCATAATATCCCATTCCCGTCACCTTTTGAAGAAGCCGCGCACGGCCTACAGTCTCTTTAAAAAACTCATCTCCTCCCAGAGCGGCATCCAGCCGGGCAAACAATGCGCGTGGTTGTAGCAAAGTAAACGAAACGGAAAGAAGCATAAACCGATCCCGTGAAGGCAAAAAACAGAGATATCCAGCCGGAGCAATATGATGGTCATACACCAGGATCACTTCTTCAGGTCTCAGGTTGGAGCCATCCAGCTCAAAAATATATCCAACACCCAGCATATTGAAGCGGTCCATGGGTGCACCGGTAGCTATGATATCTGCCTCATCGGCCGTCGCAAACCGCCCGAATTCAAACTCAACGCCTTCTTTGACAGCCGTATGAAAAAGCTGCATTTCGATGCTTTCCCTGCCATCGCCACGTTCAAACACCAGATAAAGATCGCCCTCGATACAGCGGAGAACAGAAGGCGATTTCTTGATCATCCGGGTGATTTTCCCTGATGGAGAGAGCTGCACTCCAAGCTGCTCAAGTTCCTGCAAGAAATCACTTTCTTCATAGAGCCTCAAGGCATTGATATGAAAACCGAATTTACTTCCGATGCTCTTTTTCTTCTCGATCACCTTCACTTTCACACCCTGACGGGCCAAACAAATGGCCGCCGTCAAACCAGCGATTCCCGCTCCCAGAATTCTGACAGGCTCTCTCAGCATTGTTTCCCCCGCTCTTTATCTGACCGTTGCCTTGCCGGAACCCAGATCCGATCCCCCTTGCCATGCATTTCCCGCCGCACAATAGAGCAACCAGCATACCACAATGGGCAAATTCCTAACACATTTTTTTTCAACAATTTAACAAAAATAGCTCCCGGCTATCCGTGTTTAATAGAACACAGAATTGTGGGTAATAAGACACAGTTTTCCCGTTTCTCCTGCTGAATTTCCGAGCTTTTTTGATTCCGTTCACAACCTCTCTGACGCACGGCAACGGAGAGCCAAAATCAGAATTCATTCCCGCCGCGGGCAGTTCCCTCCGTCCGGAAAAGAACCGGACCGAAAAGAACGTAGGTTCCTAGAAAGATTGACCCAAATGATGTTTTCGCTTTAAAAATACAGCGGCTAGTATAGAGTATTTTAACAGATAGACAGCGAAAACATCAGCACTGAAAAACGGCGGAGCACATGGGCCTCCAGAAACCCATAAAGTTTGCAATCCATTCAGGATTTTAATACTATTTGATTGAGATTTGTTCGCAATTTTTCGGCTTTTAGAACAGGGAGAACTTGGCAATGGATGGAAACGAAAGAGCGACGGACCTCCGGGAACGCTTTCGCAGGTTTTTGAAGGAAAATCAGTTTAAGCAGACCGGCGAGCGCTACAAAATCCTGGAAGAAATCGAAAATATGGACAGCCATTTTGAGGCGGACGATCTGGTTATCCATCTTCGCCAGAAAGGGAAACGTGTATCGCGCGCAACCGTTTACCGGACTCTCAACCTCCTGGAGCAATGCGGCATCATCCGTCGGGTCCGCTTTGGAGAAAACCACAACCACTTTGAACTTGCCGTCGAGCGCTCCGACCATGCTCATCTAATCTGCACGTACTGCAGCAAAGTTATCGAATTCGACGATGAGGTGCTGGAAGAACTGCAGCACCGCATNAGCGAAAAATTTCGGTTCAAGCCACTGCGCCGGAGCGTGGAAATCTATGGAGTCTGCCCTGAATGTCAGAAAAAATGGACCGTGCCGTCCGCAAAATAAAAAGTCCGGAAACCTGCACTCACCAGATCCTTCCTCTTAAA
>MTOL01000451.1 GCA_002011685.1 Deferribacteres bacterium JdFR-76 | reverse complement strand
TTTTCCGGAGGAGAATTCTTATCCTGGTACCGGTGTTCGCCGGGGTGTGTGTTTATCCGACGAGCGGTCTTGCAAGCCGAATTTGTAGCTTTTGGCCCGAAAGACGGGCTATATTTTGCTTAGGGTGAACAATGGAAAAATCACTGCACCACATTCTTTGTGAGGCGCTGAGGGAAACCGCTACCTCGGATAAATGGCCCGCTCCGGCACTGGAAACGGACCGCGCGGTTTCGGAATTTCTGGGCGCGGCCGCTCCTCAAACCACAGCGCTCTGGGCGTTCCTGAAAAGCCTGGGAAATTTGTCCGCCGCTGTGCAGTTTATGCTTTCTTGGAAATCGCAGGCCCTTTCCCTGCTGGTCGGACCCTCAGAGGACGGGATTGCCGGGGCCGTCGACGTAATGCAGTTGATAGAACTGGACCGCCATTTTGACCGCTGGATCGCGGCACTGGCGGGCGAGCCAACACCTGTGGAATTCGACGCACTGGTCAGGGCCTATGCCAGCTTTGGCGATATCGGGCTCTTTTCTCTGGACCCAAATCACCGGATTGTCCAGTGGGACCGTAATATGGAGGAGCTGTATGAGATCTCGGCCGAAGAGGTGCTGGGACGGCGTCTGGAAGATGTGTTCGAGGTGTTTCGAGGAGAAGAACGCCGTTTTGTAGAAGAGGTGGATGCTGCCCTGTCTACCGGCCAGGTGCGCGAACTGCGGAATGCCCCGCATCTGAGCAAAAAAAAGGGACGGCGGATCATCAATTTTCACATGCTTCCCTACCGTGACGGTTCCGGGAACACGGTTGTGCATGTGCTGGTGCACGATATTACCGATCATGTGAAGCAGCGGCAGGAACTGGATGAGTACCGCCGCTATGTGGAGAACATCCTGCGGGATGCGGCGGATGCTATTATTGTGCTGGATGCTGAAGACCGCATCCGTATGTGGAACCGCGGGGCGGAAGCCCTATATGGCTGGAAGGCGGAGGAAGTACTGGGAAAACCCATTACGGTTATTGTGCCGGACGATCCTAAATCCATTGAGCAGATTCGCTGGATCAGCCAGGAAGTGCGAAAAAAGGGCTTTGTCCGCAACCTGGAGGCCCAGCGTCGCACCCGCGATGGCCGGATTGTGCAGATCAGTGTAACGCGGACGGCCATTTACGACGAGAATGGCCGGTATGTGGGTAGCTCTGTGATCGCCCGCAATATCACCGAGCAAAAGCGAATGGAACAGCAACTCATTCAGTCCGAAAAGCTGTCTGCGGTTGGAAAACTGGCGGCCGGAATCGCCCACGAGGTGGCGACACCCTTAACGTCGGTCTCCTCTCTTGCTCAGCTTTTGCACGAGCTGACCAACGACCCGGACTTCAAAGAAAAGCTGAAGCTCATCCAGAACGAGACCGAACGGATTGCACGGACCGTCCGGGAACTGGTCAACTTTTCCCGTCCCATCGATCATGACATTGCCGCCGTTTCCCTGAACGAGGTTGTTCGGGATGCGGCGCGGATCGTGCGGTTCGACCGCCGCATTAAACGGAAACGGTTGAAGCTGGAACTTGAGCCAGATCTTCCCAACCTGCGGGCGAGCTATGACCGCCTGCTTCAGGTGGTTATTAATCTGTTGTTAAATGCGGCGGATGCTCTGGAGAAACGTCCGGATGGGCAGATCTGGGTTCGCACCCGATATGCGAACGGAGCTGTCCAGCTGGAAGTGGAGGACAACGGGGAGGGCATTCCTCCGGAAAACATTTCCCGGATTTTTGAACCTTTCTTTACCACGAAGAAGGAGGGAAAGGGCACCGGGCTGGGTCTTTGGGTCTGCTACAATATAGTGAAAGGATATGCAGGTGAAATTGAGGTAGAAAGCCGGCCCGGAAAGGGTTCCCGGTTTGTGGTTACATTGCCTGTGGAAAATGACAGAGGGTAGAAATGGCAGACCGCATTCTGATTATCGATGATGACCGCATTTTGCGTGAGTCCCTTTCGATGGTCCTCTCCAAGCGCGGCTTTGAATGTGAAATGGCCGGGAGCGGTGAAGAGGGCCTACAAAGAATCCTGGATTCCAGCTTCGATGTTGTTCTGTGCGATCTGGAACTGCCGGATATGAACGGGATGGAAGTGATCGAGCGGGCCACGGCCCTCAACCCGCGGCTGGCGTTCATTATCATTACGGCCTATGGCACCATGGAGACAGCTATTGAGGCCTTGCGGAAAGGGGCTTCGGATTACATGCTGAAGCCTCTCAATTTTGAGGATGTGGTGCTTAAAGTCCGCAAGCTGATTGAGCACAAAAATCTGATTCTGGAGAATCAGGCCCTCCGCCGCGAGATTCACACGCAATACGATTTTTCCAACATTGTTGGCAAGTCGAAGGCCATCCAGCAGGTGTTTGAACAGATTAAGCTGGTTTCTCAGACGGACAGCAACGTGCTGATTACCGGGAAAAGCGGAACCGGAAAAGAGCTGGTGGCCAAAGCGATCCATTACAACAGTCCGCGGAGCCGAGGGCCTTTTGTGGCCATCAACTGCGGGGCCATCACGGAGTCGCTGGTGGAAAGCGAGCTGTTTGGCCACAAAAAGGGGGCTTTTACGGGGGCAATCCAGGATAAGGAGGGCTTTTTCAAGGCAGCGGACAAGGGAACGCTGTTTCTGGATGAAATAGGCGAAATCCCGATGCCGGTGCAGGTGAAGCTACTCCGGGCCCTGGAAGAACGCGAAATTATCCCGGTGGGGTCTACCGCTCCGGTGAAAGTGGACGTCCGCATCATAGCAGCAACCAACCGGAATCTCTATGAAGAAGTAAAGGCCGGTCGCTTCCGAGAAGATCTTTACTACCGCCTGAACATCGTTGAGATTGTGCTGCCGTCCCTATCAGAACGGAAAGAAGATATCCCGCTGCTGGTTGCGCATTTCATCAAGAAATACAACCGGCAGATGAACAAGCGGGTACAGGGAGCCGAACCACGGGTTATCCAGATTCTGATGAATCATGAATGGCGCGGCGAAGTGAGGGAGCTGGAAAACATTATCGAACGTTCCATGATTTTCTGCCAGGGCGATCTTTTGAAAGTGGAACATCTTCCGCCGGATTTACAAAAAGAGTCGGGGGAGGTGGGCAGTTACGCACACAGCGGTACGCTCAAAGAGGCGATCCGCGAGTTTGAGAAAAATTACATTCTGTTGCGTCTTCGTGAGCACGGATTTCATCGGGGGAAAACGGCCCGAGCGCTTGGAATAGGCGAGGCGACGCTCTACCGGAAAATGGCGGAACTGGGGATCCGCACGGACGAAGAGGCGTAGGTCCGCCATCGGCGGAACCGGAAACCTCCCGGTCTGTTGGACTCCTGTCCGCCGTTTTACACAGTCGGTTTGAATGGCTGCTCCCATGCGGGCATTTTTCCTCCTGGAAGGAGAAGGGCATTTGGACGGCGGTTGTTTTGGTGGAAGGGCTGACTTTTTGTGGCCACAGGGTTATCAGGATGTTTTGAAACGGTAGAAAATGACGTCTCCATCTTCGACCATGTAATCCTTCCCGTGGACGGCGATTTTGCCGTGCTGGCGCAGCGCGGCTTCTGAACCGTATTCCACCAGATCCTGATATTTGATCACTTCCGCCCGGATGAAGCCTTTTTCAAAATCGGAGTGGATTTTCCCGGCAGCTTTCTGAACGCTGGTCCCTCGCCGTACGGTCCACGCATGGGCTTCGTTCTCATTGGCCGTAAAAAAAGTGATCAGCTCCAGGATGCGGTATCCTTCCCGGACAATTTTCTGCAACCCGGATTCGTCCAGTCCCAGTTCTTGGAGAAATTCCTTCTGGCTATCGGGATCCAGCTGAGCAATTTCAGCCTGAATTTTGGCACAAATTTGTACAAAGCCGGCGCTGTGCTGTTGGGCATATTCCTCCACTTGCCGGGCCAGAGGGTTCTCATGCAGCTGCCCTTCATCTACATTGGCAATGTAAAGGACCGGTTTAGCGGTGAGAAGGTTGTAGGGCCGGATCCGCTCCTGTTCTTCGGCGGAAAGATTCTGTTCAGCAATGGGGATGCCGTCGTTCAGGGCCGATCGTATTTTTTCGAGCAGCTCCGCTTCGGCACGGGCCTCTTTTTGGCCTACTTTCACTTTCCGCTGTACGGCTGCCAAACGTCTGTCTACCGTTTCAAGATCTTTCAAAAGAAGCTCGGTGCGGACGATTTCGATATCGCGGATGGGATCCAGACGGATATCAATATGGGCCACATCCGGATCTTCGAAGCACCGTACCACATGGGCGATGGCATCTACCTGCTGGATGTGATTGAGGAACTGGTTTCCAAGNCCTTCTCCATGGCTGGCGCCTTTTACCAGCCCGGCGATGTCCACGAATTCCAGGTGAGTTGGTACCTTTCTTGCCGAACCGAAAATTTGCTGAATACGGTCCAGGCGTTCATCCTCCAGCGGCACCATCCCATGGTTTGGATCCACAGTACAGAACGGGTAATTGGAAGCCGGCACCTGCTGAGCCGTGAGTGCATTGAATAATGTCGACTTTCCCACATTGGGCAAACCAACGATGCCGCAGCGGAACCCCATTTTTGTTCTCCGTATGTTTTAGGACCGCGGAGGATCCCTCGATTCCGGGCCGGCCGGTTCAGGCTGTTCTGTTGGGCCGGCTCTTTTCCTCCGGTTTTCTTTTGCTGCCAGGCCGGAAACGCTGTACCTGCTTCAAAAGCCAGCGTCCCAGCGGTGTGTCTTTTCCGATCAGCAGAATGCCGATGCCGAGAAAGAGAAATCCCTGCAAGATGGGCAAGAAAAGCCCGGCCAACCCGAGAATGAGAAAAATGAACCCCAGCGCAATGCGCAGCAGACGCAGCAGGGCCGTTCCTTTCCTTTCGTTGATTACAAAGAGGTGCCGGTTAATTTTTCCAGGGCTTCTAGGTATTTTTTCCTTGTATTGAGGATCACTTCTTCTGGAAGCTCTGGAACTGGAGGCTGTTTATTCCAGCCGATGGATTCAAGCCAGTCCCGCAGATACTGTTTGTCGAAACTGACCTGTGGCCTGCCTGGTTCGTACTGCTCTTTGGGCCAGAACCGCGAAGAGTCAGGTGTAAGCACTTCATCGATCAGGTAGAGTTTCCCGTCGCGCAGGCCGAATTCGAATTTGGTGTCGGCGATGAGAATGCCGCGTTCCTCGGCGTACTCCCTGGCAAACTGGTAAATTTCTAAACTAACGTCGCGGACCTTCTCCGCAAGCTCTTTCCCGATGAGATCAATCATCTGCTGAAATGTGATATTCTCGTCGTGGCCGGTATCGCTTTTGGTGGAAGGAGTGAAAATAGGCTCCTCCAGCCGTTGCGATTCCTTCAATCCCGCCGGAAGTGGAATTCCGGAGATTTGGCCGGTTCGTTGGTAGTCTTTCCATCCAGAACCGGAGATGTAACCGCGCACAATGCATTCCACAGGGAGAGGCTCTGTTTTTATCACCAGCATGCTTCGTTTTTCCAGCAAGGTGCGGTGGGGATGACAAATTTCGGGAAAGTCGTTTACTTCGGTAGAAACCATATGATTGTCGATAATATGGCCAGTGCGTTCGAACCAGAAGCGGGAAATTTGTGTAAGGATTTTTCCCTTGTCTGGGATCCCGTTTGGCATCACGTAGTCGAATGCGGAGATGCGGTCGCTTGCCACAATGAGGAGCTGATCGCCAAAATCAAAAATATCCCTCACCTTGCCTCTCTTGAAGAGCTTGGCACCAGGCAACCGGATTTCAGTGATCGCTTCCATTGTTCCTCCCTGTATTGGTACCTGTTCCAAATATAGCTTTGCCGGAAAGAAGAGGCAAAGCAAAATAGTAGCCCATCAGGTCTTCGCTTCACAGAGTTCTATCAAGGTACTATGTGCCGAGGATGGGTGAAGAAACGCAATTTTTCGGGATCCGGCCCCTTCCCGGGGTAGGGAATCGATGAGGACAAATCCTTGACCGGCCAGGCGTTCCAGATCGGCCCGAATACGGTCTGTGACCAGTGCGATGTGGTGCAAACCTTCGCCGCGTTTTTCCAGGAACTTGGCGACCGGAGAGCCCGGATCTGTGGGCTCCAGGAGTTCAATCCGGCAGTTGTCCAACTGGAAAATGGCAACCCGCACCTTCTGATCGGGGATGGTTTCAAATTCGGGTTCCTTTCCGGCGAAAAGTAGAGAGAATGTTCGCACGGCGGTTCCGAGGTCCTGTACGGCTATGGCGATGTGGTCAATTCCGCGAATCATGCAGCTCCCTCCATTTGAGCGTCGGCATTCCGCAATTACGGTTGTTGGCAATCTGTGTGTTGACCTGTCTGTGCATAGAATATAGCAATTTGCATCCAGGGATGCCACTATCCGCGTTTTAAATGAAGAGCCGACGGGACAGAGAAGTTCTCCTTTGGCAGGGCAAAAAAAGGGGAGGGGGGACAAAAGGAAAGGAGGCTCAGAACGGCAATCTTATTTCAGAAAACCAGGATCGCTACTTAACCGCTCCGAACCATCTCCGCTTCAGGTTCCGGATTCACCGATTCCGGCTCTCCCACGCCTTCACGGCGTATCCGCTCCCACACGGCTACCACCATCCACGGGGAGTCCGTCCTGAGAACCTCCTTGACGGTACAATGCCCTTTTGTCCCCCCTCCCCAGATGCCATCGACTTAGCTTGAGGAGGGAGCCATTCTAAGTCAACGGGGCTAACCTTTGAGCAACTGAGCCAAACCTGACCATGGCTTACGCATTCAGTTGCCCGCTTAACCTGACCGTTCAAAGAACAGCGCTTTCGCCTTTTATTTTGGCAAGATGCGTGCCAAAACTGCGCAATCTTTTTATCGGCATAACATGTTGGTTTTTATAGAGAAAAATCGGTGAAAAAATCGTATTTCATAAAAGAACTCTCAAAATTGAGAGATCGTGAAGATAAAGATACTCTCAAAAATGAGAGAATTTGGGGAGGGAGGGGGAACAAGCGGTTTTACACAAATGGAGCTTCCCTGCCAGAGAAGAAAAGCCGTTCGCCAGGATGATAGTGCGGGCATTGAATTTGTTGTTCCCATTCGCTATATTGCTTTGTAAAAGGAAAAGATCCAGCATTTTGTTTCGGAGTCCCGGTTCTTAAGCGAAAGGAAAGGATGAAAGATGGATTTTTCCGGTTACCGTCAATGGATGATTGATCTGTTTTTCCGCTATGTTTCCATGGATACGCAATCCAGTGAAGAATCCGGATCTTTCCCATCGACGGAAAAACAGAAAGTATTTGCAGAAAAGCTGGCTGCAGATTTACGCCAGATGGGTCTGCAGGAAGTGTCGGTAGACGAACACGGATATGTGATGGCCACCCTGCCCGGTACAGCTGGACCGGAANTTCCTGTTATCGGATTTATTGCGCATATGGACACATCTCCGGATGTTTCCGGGAAAGATGTGCACCCTGTTCTGCACGAGAATTATGACGGCCGCGACATTCATTTGGCTGGACCGCCGGAAACAGTAATCCGGGTTGATGAAAACCCTGACCTTGCCGGGAAAGTTGGAGAAACAATAGTCACCTCCGATGGCCGTACCTTGCTTGGTGCTGACAACAAAGCCGGCATCGTGGAAATCCTCACGGCCATTCGCTATTTGATGGATCATCCCGAAATCCCCCGTGGGAAGATCCGGCTGGCGTTTACACCCGACGAAGAAGTCGGACGCGGGACGGAGCATTTCGATATCAGCAAATTTGGTGCCCGATACGCCTATACAGTGGATGGCGAAACGGCCGGTCAGATTGACAACGAAACGTTTTGTGCGGACACGGTGACGCTTGTATTCCGTGGTATCAATGTGCATCCGGGCTATGCAAAAGGCAAAATGGTAAATGCCATCAAGGTTGCTGCGGAGTTTTTAAATCGTCTGCCCCAAGAAAGCCTTTCGCCGGAAACAACGGAAGGCCGAGAGGGCTACGTCCATCCCAATTCGGTAACAGGTTCTGTAGAAGAAACCACCATCAAGCTTCTCATCCGCGATTTCGAAGTGGAAGGACTGAAAGAAAAAGAAGAATTCCTGCGGCGCATCGCCGAAGAAGCCGTTGCGAAATTCCCCGGTGCCTCTTTTGATTTAGCGGTTCAGGAATCTTATCGGAACATGCGCTACAAGCTGGAAGAAGACCCAAGGGTGGTGGAGTTTGCCATGGAAGCCGTACGCCGGGCCGGCTTGGAACCGCAGCTTAATGCCATCCGCGGTGGTACGGATGGTGCTCGCCTATCGTATGCCGGTCTGCTGACCCCCAACATTTTCACAGGCGGGCACAATTTCCATTCCCGCCAGGAGTGGATTTCTGTGGAAGATATGTTAAAGGCCGCCGAAGTTATAGTTCACCTTGCTCAGATCTGGGCAGAGAAGTCCCGGAGGTAACCCCGGGATGTTCCTCTTGTTTCCGATAGTCGGAAAGCTGCAAAATCAGCGGCAGACAGATCATAACATAAAGAAAGCCACTGAAGTTTCCTGGAACCTGCCCGTTTCGGTAGACGGAGGCAATTGCCAGCAATAAACCGTAGGTGAGAAAAACCGTTGCGGCGATCCTCGCGCCGCGGTAACCAGCCGGCCGTGCGGTGAAAAGCAGCCACCCAATATACAAAAGCAAACTGTAGACCAGGATGTGGAGAAGGACAAGAAGGATAAACACCACGGAACGCGAATCCAGTACGTACCGCACAAGACGGACGTAGAGCTCTCCGGCATGAAAAAGGAAATTGAGGAGAAGAAGTGCATAAAACAGCAAAATTTTTCGCCGCAGCGGCATGATCAGTCTCCCTTTCCGCTTTTGTCCGGAACCGTACTGGCGTAGCGTTCTATCAGAACATCCCGAATCGCCCGGGCCGCGGCCTCTACCGAAGTGAATTCCGTATTGATGATCAGATCATAAGCGTCCGTGTCATTAACATCCCGATGGAAATACTGCCGGATGAAGGCTATCTGATTGTTGTCCGATTCCCGTACGCGTTTGCGCGCCTCCCGGAGGGATAGGTGGAAAGCATCCGCCACCCGCTGGATGCGTACCGATTCCGGCGCGATCACCCTCACCCGGACCCCTTTTCGAGGATCCAGAACGAAATTTGCCCCACGGCCTACAATTACGGCCCGGCCATGCTGGGAAATGGTGGTCAGCACGCGGATCAGGTGGTAGCAGTAGCGGTCTGAGCTGATGCTGTCGGAGTCAATCAACCCCTGTACCCAGCTTTTTACCGCATCTTTCCCCTTTTCATCCAGGCTTTCAATGACCTGTGTCCGCATCCGTGTGCTGGTGGCGATTTGGTGAACCAGTTCCCGGTCGAATACTTCCCAGCCCAGGAGGGCTGCAACCCGCTCGGCTATATCGTTCCCCAGGCTACCCAGTTGCCTGGAAATGGCAATGTACCCCCGATGCCAGGGCTCTTCTGCCAGCTCCCCAGCCTTTCCTTCTTCTGCCATCTGGCGGCGCATTTCCCAGAGGTTCATCTGGCGGGAGAGCATGTGCTCCACCGGAATTTCGCGCGTTACTCTGGGCATAAGTCACCTTTCCGTTGCTACTGATAAAAATTTTTGGGCCACTCGTGTTTCTCCAATTCGGCCAGCAGGCTTGCCGGCAAGCGCCGCCCATCCGATACGGCACAGTTGGAACGAACGTGTTCCGGTTTCCGCATCCCGGGAATGACGGTGGAGACCGCATCCCACGAAAGGCAGAAGCGCAGGGCCAGCTCCGCCAGGGTCCGGATCTCGTCATTCAGAAGGGCTTTCAGCGCGTTCACCCGTTCTTCCACCTGACGCTTCCGGTCTCCACGGAAATAATTGGACCGGAAGTCGCCCTCGGGGAAGACGGTGTCGCTGCTCACCGATCCCGTAAGGGCCCCTTCGTCAAAGGGTACGCGGACGATGACACCTACATCGTGCAAACGGCAAGCGGGAAAGAGTTTCCGTTTGGGCGACTGATCGAAGATATTAAAAATCACCTGCACCGTGTCCACGTTCCCTGTTTCGATGAGGCGCAACGCGTTCTCCGGCTGGTGGTCATTGATAGAAATACCGAAAAAACGGATCTTTCCTTCGCGCCGCAGGGTCTCAATGGGTGCGAGGACGTTGGCCGGTTCTTCCAGCCAGTCGTCATTCCAGACGTGAAATTGCAGCAGATCCAGGGTTTCGACCCCCAGGTTGCGCAGCGACTGTTCCGCACATTGGATAACGTACTCGTGCGGGAAGACTTCGTGGAAGGGTACTCCCCTCTGCGCTGGCCAGGTCCGGTTTTTGGGAGGCACTTTGGTTGCAACAATCAGCGTTTCCTGCCGTTCCTTCAGAAACCGCCCGATCAGGCGTTCGCTGTGTCCGTCGCCATAAGCCAGGGCCGTGTCGAAGAAATTCACGCCCTGGTCGGCAGCGAGATGGAGAGCGCGCAGAGAGGTTGCATCGTCGCCACCCCTCCACAGTCCACCGCCAATTCCCCACGCGCCAAAACCGATTTCTGATACCATCAATTCCGTTTTTCCAAGCCGTCTGTACTGCATGAGCCTGTCCCCTTTTGCTCCGGGTTTCGTATTCAGGATGTCCATCCCATTTCAAAAACGGCACCGCCGGTTCCCGAAAAATACTTCTCCGCTCCAGGTACCTTGTACAGCCAGATGTGGTGCTCTGATTGGGCCATACACCGCCTATCCTCAGCATCGGCACCGCACGCAGAGGGATTGTCAGAATGGCGGATTTCTTTCCGGTTCGCTTCCGTTTTTCCTGCTGGCAGAACGTCCTGCATAAAAAATAGCCAATTTCAGGGCAAAATCAAGCGCAATGCCGGAGCACGATCCCCGGAAGCTTCGATTAAGGTTTGATACTTACCCACCTGGCATCTATATTATCTTTGAAAACGCTGGAGACCAACAGGAGATGTAAGGCTGGTTTCCTTCCGTACCTTGCGGCTTTTTGAGTCGGTGAATTTCTTTGCTGATATGGACGAAAATATAAAAAAAGCCTTTTTTGTATCGGTTTTATTTTCAGAGAGTTACCGGACAGAGTTTTCTGGTTAGAAAACGGTGGCGCGGCTTTGAGAACGAAGGTCAGTTTTCTTTTTTTTCTGATTGTTTCCATTGGGTGCTGGAACCCGGAGCGTGACAATCCTCTGGACCCCGGTTCTCCTGAGTTTAAGGATGCAGGAAGTATTTCCGGCGTGGTGCTGAGTTATGCTCCACCGTTCCGCCCTCTTTCCGGCATCCGAGTGGAGCTCCTCCCTTTGGAAGCGGTTCAGATGACCGATGAGGTGGGGAAATTTGTGTTCTCGGCTGTACCGTCCGGGACCTACTGGGTGCGCGCCGGTGGAGGAAACTATGGAATGGACTCCATCCGAGTCCGCGTAACGCCCTGGGAGCCTGTTACTGTCGTTTTTCATTTGGATGCTCTGCCGGTAATCCGGCAGGCCAAGATCACCACGCAGCACATTTCCCGGTGGTGGCCGCCAGACGATCTATTTTATCTCACCATCGTGGCCGATGTCCATGATGAAGATGGCCTTTTGGATGTAAAAGAAGTTCGCTATTCTTTTGCAGACTTGGGCATTGAGGGGGTTCTGATACCGGGCGAGCAGCCAGGCCGCTATTCGTTGCGGTTGCAGGATAAAGATCTGGGGCTTACTGGACTAGATGCCTTGCTGGGAAAACCGGTCTGGATTACGGCAGTCGATCAGCAGCAGCGTCTCTCGGAGCCAGTGCGCTGTTTTGTCATCCGCATCGTCCAGGAACTTGCGATTCCAGATTCCCCCAAGGGATTGCAAACCGCAGGCCCCCGGCCAGTGCTGCGGTGGATTCCTGCGACTGCAGGCTACCCCTTTCTATACCGCGTGGACGTTTACCGTGATGATTCTGGCGTAGTGACCCATGTGTGGCAAAAAGACGGCGTCCCCAGCAGCGTGGATTCGGTGACGGTGGAAACGGATCTGACGACCGGCCTCTATTTCTGGACGGTAAGCGTGGTGGACGAGTTTGGCAACGAAGGGCGATCCCGGGAGGCCGCCTTCCGGGTGCCGTAACAGAAAAACGAGGGATCGCGTATGCTGTCGCGTGGCGAAAATATGTTCAAGGCTCTGCTGGAAATTACCCAGGAAATCAACTCCATCCGTAAGCTGGACGACCTGTTACGCCGGGTGATGGACATTGCCATGGAGGCGCTGGGTGCAGACCGCGGGTTTATTATTCTGCGGGAGGAAGAAGATGCGGGCGGGTTCACGGTTCCGGTGGCCCGAAATCTTTCCCGGCAGGACCTGGATGAAGTGACCGGGTTCTCTTCCACGGTGGTCCAGCAGGTTCTCCAGAAGGGCGAAGCCGTTCTATCCTACGATGCCCAGCAGGATGATCGGTTCCGGGGGGCCGATAGCGTGGTGATCCAGCGGATCCGCTCCATTGCCGCCGTTCCTTTGCGACTGCGGGAGAGAATTATCGGTGCCATTTATGTGGATCACATGGGCCGTCACGGCCGGTTTGACCAGAGCAGCCTGGAATTCCTGAAGGCGTTCGCCAACCAGGCGGCCATCGCCATCGAAAATGCCAGACTTTTTTCGATGCTGCGCGANGAAAACGCCGAATTGCGCCAGCAACTGGAGGACAAGTATCAGTTCGGCGAACTCATCGGCCGGAGTGCCGCCATGAAGCGCGTCTTTGATCTGCTACGGAAGATTCTCAATACAGATGCCACTGTGCTCATTGAGGGTGAGAGCGGCACTGGAAAGGAGCTTGTGGCCCGCGCCCTTCATTACAATGGGCCACGGAAAAAGGGCCCATTTGTAGCGGTGTTTTGTGGCGCCTTGTCGGAATCGTTGCTGGAAAGCGAGCTGTTCGGACACCGCCGGGGTGCATTTACCGGAGCCCGCGAAGACAAAAAAGGACTGCTGGAAGCGGCCGATGGAGGAACCGTTTTTCTGGATGAAATCTCAGAAGTTAGCCCGTCCATTCAGACCAAGTTGCTACGCTTTTTACAGGAAGGAGAGATCAAGCGGGTGGGCGATACCGAAATCCGCAAGGTGGACGTGCGGGTAATTGCGGCCACCAACAAGGTTTTACGCGAAGAGGTGAACGCCGGCCGTTTCCGGGAAGATCTGTTCTACCGGCTGAACGTGATTCACATTACCTTGCCGCCGCTGCGTGAGCGCGTGGGCGATGTTCCTCTGCTGGCTGAATATTTCCTCAAAAAGTACTGCAAACGGCTGGGCAAATCGCTGAAAGGGATTTCTCCACAGGCAATGAAAATCCTGGAAGGATACCATTGGCCCGGTAATGTGCGTGAGCTGGAGAACACCATTGAGCGGGCCGTAATTATGGCAGCCGGAGACCGGATTGAACCGGAAGACCTTCAACTTGAACAGGGAACTCCCGTGGTGGAGTCTGGAATGACACTGCGGGAAATGGAAAGAAAACTGGTTCTCAAAACGCTGGAAGATACGGGCGGCAACATCTCGCGGGCGGCAGAAATTCTGGGCGTTTCGCGCCGCTGGCTCCATTACCGTCTGAAGGAATGGAACTATGGCCGTTGACATTCCCGGTTACATCATTATCGCTGAGCTGCACCGCTCGCCCCTGACCCGGGTATATCGTGCCCGCCATCAAAAACTGGAGCGCGAGGTCCTCATAAAGATCTTGCGGGAGGAATTTTGCAACGACCCGGAAGTAACTGCCCGGTTTCTGCGCGAAGCCCGGACCTGTGCCCGGCTGGAGCATGAAAATGTGGTGAAGATTTACGATTACGGCGAACGGCACGGTGTTCCCTTCCTTGTGCTGGAATTTGTGGAAGGAAAGGATTTAAAGCAGCTTCTGGAAGAACGCGCTCCCCTCCCCATGGAAGAGGCCCTCCGCTTGTTTGCAGATCTTCTGCGAGGACTGGGCCACGCCCACCGGCTGGGCATCCTCCACAGGGATATCAAACCTGCCAATCTCCTGGTTTCCGAAAACGGCAGGTTGAAAATTTCCGATTTCGGTCTGGCCACTTTTGCGGATACCCAGGAAGTCACCCAGACAGGCGCCATTGTGGGGACCCCTGCCTATATGGCCCCGGAACAGGTAAAAGGCGAAAGGCTCTGCGAAAAGACAGATCTTTACGCAGCCGGCCTGGTGTTCTATGAAATGCTTACAGGTATTCAGCCTTTTCGCGGCAGCACCTTACCGGAGACGGTAAATCGGGTGCTGAATGTGGAGCCGGAGCCTCCCCGGCGTTACCGTCCGGAAATTCCACCGCACCTCAATGAGCTTTGTTTGCAACTCCTGGCCAAAGATCCTGCTCTGCGGCCGCAAAGTGCCAGTGCCGTATTGGATCTGTTGCAGTCTCACGGGCCTGCAGAATCGATAAACGTACGGGAAACATCCCCTCCGGGACGACAGCGGATTTATCCAATATTTGCGGTGGGCGCTGTGTTTGTAGCGGCAGCTATCGCTCTCTGGTTTCTGTTTAAAGGGAATGGCGGCATGCAGGAAGGGAAGACCGGGCTCCCGGCGGCTGCTTCGTCTGAAAGAAAATTGCCGGAAAACATACAACCCGGGCCTGATCAGAGAACCCTGCACGCCACCCGCCCCGATTCTGGGCAGGAAGAAGTCGCAAAACAGG
>MTOL01000128.1 GCA_002011685.1 Deferribacteres bacterium JdFR-76 | reverse complement strand
ACCAGACCACCACCCCCGTGTTTGAACTGGAAACCCGTGGGGAGGCGATGTTAACGCGCCTTTTTTCCTTGATCTATCTGGCAGATTTTGTTAGTTTCGATCTGGCCATATTGAACGGGGAAGATCCCACGCCGATCAAAAACATCGATTATCTGAAATCGATTCTGGCCAAGTATGAATTTTAATTCGAGAGGAGGAAACCGTACATGGGAATGAGGCTTTTTACTTCCGAATCGGTTACCGAAGGCCATCCGGATAAGATTGCAGATCAGATTTCGGATGCGGTCCTGGATGAGGTGATGCGCCAGGATCCTTTTGGGCGGGTGGCATGTGAGACGTTTGTAACCACAGGTCTGGCCCTGGTTGGCGGTGAGATTACAACAGAATGTTATGTGGACATTCCGGCGCTGGTGCGGCAGGTCATAAAGGATATTGGCTATATCGATGCTTCTTATGGATATGACTACCAGACCTGTTCCATTTTGACCACTATCGATCAGCAGTCGCCGGATATCGCCCTGGGGGTAGACCGTGCCGGAGCTGGAGATCAGGGAATGATGTTTGGTTTTGCCATTGACGAAACGCCGGAACTCATGCCGCTACCGATTTCGCTGGCCCACCGCCTGGCGCGCAGGCTGGCCGAAGTGCGGAAAACCGGGGTGCTGGGTTACCTCCGTCCCGATGGAAAAACCCAGGTGACGGTTGCCTACGATGGCGATCGTCCGGTCTATGTGGATACGGTGGTGGTTTCGGCACAACATGATCCGGATGTGACGCAGGAGCAGATCCGGGAAGATATTGTTCGTCATGTGATAGAGCCGGTTTTGCCCGAAGAACTGTACGATCCCAAACGAATTAAGTATTACATCAACCCAACCGGACGTTTTGTAATTGGCGGCCCTCAGGGAGATACCGGATTGACGGGCCGGAAAGTGATTGTGGATACGTATGGCGGTTATGCAAGACACGGAGGGGGCTGTTTTTCCGGTAAAGACCCGACAAAAGTGGACCGTTCTGCCAGTTATGCGGCTCGCTGGGTAGCCAAAAATGTCGTTGCTGCCGGGCTGGCCAAGAAGTGTGAGGTGCAGATTGCTTATGCCATTGGGGTGGCAGATCCGGTGTCCATTATGGTAGATACGTTTGGAACAGGGAGCATTCCGGATCAGGAAATTGAGAAGCGAGTCCGCAAGGTTTTTGATCTGACCCCTGGCGGTATCATTGAGGCCCTTGACCTGCGGCGGCCCATATATCGGAAAACCGCCGTTTACGGACATTTCGGCCGGGAAGAAGATGGATTCAGCTGGGAAGAGGTTAACCGGGTTGAGGAGCTGGCAAAATAGGAGAGCTAACCTTAAAGGGGAGGAAAAGTACCGGTGGAGTATCATGTAAAGGATCTGAATTTGGCGCCGGAAGGAAAGCGGCGAATCGAATGGGCAGACAATGATATGCCTGTGTTGCGCAAAATTCGCGAACGTTTTGAGAAGGAAAAACCGTTGGCCGGCCATAAGATGTCGGCTTGCCTGCATATTACGGCGGAGACCGCAAATCTTGCCAGAACACTGAAAGCGGGTGGAGCTGATCTTTATCTTTGCGCATCCAATCCACTGAGCACCCAGGATGATGTAGCTGCTTCCCTTGTGAAGGATTATGGCATTCCGGTTTTCGCCATTAAGGGAGAGGACCGCGAAACATATTACCAGCACATTCAGGCCTGTATTCAACATCAGCCCGTTATTACCATGGATGATGGGGCTGATCTGGTATCCACTATTCATGCGGAATACCCGGAAATGGCCAGCGCCATTTATGGCAGTATGGAGGAGACCACGACCGGGGTTATCCGACTGCGCGCGATGGAGCGCGACGGGGCTCTGAAGTTTCCGGTTATTGCTGTAAATGATGCGGCAACCAAGAATTTATTTGACAACCGCTATGGAACCGGCCAGTCCACTGTGGACGGAATAATCCGCGCCACGGATGTGTTGCTGGCTGGGAAAGTGGTGGTGGTGGCCGGCTATGGGTGGTGCGGCAAGGGTTTTGCCATGCGCGCCAGGGGAATGGGGGCTAAGGTGGTGGTGACAGAGGTTGATCCCATCCGGGCCCTGGAAGCCGCCATGGATGGCTTCTGGGTAATGCCCATGGAAAAAGCCGCGGAGATTGGTGATGTTTTCTGTACCCTTACGGGTGATATTCATGTGATCCGCAAGGAACACTTTGAGCGCATGAAAGATGGTGCCATAGTGGCCAACTCCGGCCATTTTAATGTAGAGATCGACATCCCGGCGCTGGAGGAAATGGCAACGCAAATTCGGCGGGGGGTGCGTCCGTTCGTAGACGAATACAGCCTTCCCAACGGCCGACGGATCTTCTTACTGGCAGAGGGCCGGCTGGTGAATCTGGCGGCAGCGGAAGGGCATCCGGCCTCGGTGATGGATATGAGCTTCGCCACCCAGGCGCTTACGTCTGAGTGGGTGATCCAAAATCATGATAAACTTGAAGCCAAAGTGTACCGGGTTCCTCAGGAAATAGAAGATTGGATTGCCCGTCTGAAGTTGCAGACCATGGGCATCGAAATTGACGAGCTTACGGAAGAGCAAAGACAATACCTCGCTTCATGGGAGATGGGGACGTAATAGATAATTTGTGCGGATCATTACTATCGATCCAAACAATAAAAAGCCCGCCAAAGGCGGGCTTTTTTCGTTTTTGTCAGGTTGCAGATAATCGGGGGCAAACGACAAATTGTTTAGTATTTGTCACATCTAACCTATTTGAAAATCAATGGATTTGAGAAAATTTCTTTAAATTGTGCAGCATACTACACAACTTGTTGTCCGGGCAGGTCATTATATATTCAGTAATAACAGTAACTTATATTCTTATGAAGTCTGGCATGTTGGTTGCAAATGTAAGAGCGTCTTTTCTGTGACTCACCTGGCGGAGCTGTACCTGCACTGATTTAAATCAAAGCAGGAGATTTTAAACATGAAGATTATTGTTGCAAGCAGTAATCCAACCGTATACGAACGGGTTGGGAAAATACTGGAGGGCTTGTCGTCTCATGAAGTCTATCGGGTCAAAAATGTGGCCCAATTGCTCATAAACATTATTGATCATGATTATGATTTGCTTATCCTTGACGATGGATTGAACGGTTTTGTATCGCCTCATGTTTTATCCATAATCCGCAAGACCGACAAAGACCTTCCGATTGTTTTGATCGAGGATGAGAGGGATTTAGAAGAAGAGAGGTTATTGGCCTCCTCGGGCATCAATTTTAGGATTATGAAAGAAAGCCTCGTGGATGGGGTGGATTTTGAAGTGGAAACTTATCAGAAGGCCATTCGCGATATTTGTACTCGGAGGAAAACGCATAATCTTAGCTCTCTCTATTGATCGTTAAAATTCGGAATATCGTTTATGGCCGCTCTTGCTTCAAAGAGTGACTTGATTCTTTATACAGATGATCCAGTTCTTGAAAGCGAACTTGCAAAAAGATTGGATGACTATGATGTTGTTCTGATCACTTTTAGAAGCTGGCCGCATTTGCTGGATGAAGTTCTCGATGGGGATTATGAGATCTTTATTCTGGATCAAAGCCTTATTCGGAAAGAGAAATTTGATTTAATTTCGGTACTGAGGCCTTACCGTCCTAAGGCATTGATTATTCTTTTTATGGATGATCATCATGAAATCTCTGATGGATGCGATATGGTCGATCTTGTTTTGCAAAAACCAATTGATGATTTGAAATACGCTATTCTTCTTGGTGTAATCGGTAACAAGATCTGCGGATTGGGGTTGGACAATTGAACGGGATTTTTTGGGAGATGCGATGGCTTTGCGTTCTGAAATCCAAATGTTGAATACCTTTTCAAAATATCCACTAATCAGGAAGTATCTCTTGTTGGGGGGCGCTTTTATTTTATTTTTCAAGTTCTCGTTGCTTTGTGTTGGTGAAGTCCATGCACAGATTTTGTCCCGACCTGAAAGCAAAGGAATTACCATTACGTCTGAACCATTGGGCGTTTCTGTTCATCTAAAAGGGAGATATTCCATTTATGGTGTAACGCCTTTTCGAATTCCTTATCCTTTGCAAGGGGTTTACAAAATTAAGGCTCAGAAGTATGGCTATGAGAGTATTTCAACATTATTCAGTTTTTCTGGCAGGGAGAGCGGTACCTACTCCCTGCGTCTTGTTCCAAAAACACGTGCCCGAGCGTTTTTGCGTTCCTTCATTTTCCCAGGGTGGGGACAAGTTTATTCAGACCGCAAAACAGAAGGAATTGTTCTTGCTCTTCTTGAACTTTATTCTTTGGGGCAGGTCATTCGGCTTTATTATGATTATCAAAATTTAGACAAAGACCGTGATGCGTTGGATAGACAGTATCGTTCTGCAGGGTTGACTTTCGAAAAACGGCAGGCAGTTTTTCGACAATTGCAAAATGTTCATACAAAGCTGGATAAAATGTACAATGATCGGCAAAAATGGATTGCAATTTCTGCTGCGGTGTGGATTTATAATATTTTGGACGCCCTCCTTTTTTTCAACTATCCAAACATCGAATATACATCGCAATTTATCCCAAGCATATCAGCCAATCTTGATAAAGAAGAACTGTTCTTTTCTTGGTCTTTTCCGTTTTGATGGGTGAGGAGATGAAGACATCTTATAGATTTTTATTTTTCGCAGTGTGTTTTGTTTTCATAGCCTGCAGCGATAAATATGTGCCCACCGAAATTTCACCTATTGTGTTTCCTTCAGCTCCAGCAAATTTGAAGGCGAAGGTTGGGGATGGAGTGGTAGAGTTGAGCTGGGTAATTCGTGATACTATGAAAATTGTCCGGTTTCATGTCTACCGTCAGGATTCCCTTTCAAGACGCTGGGCGTTGATGGATTCTGTACTGGAAACGAAATACATAGATCACAGTGTTCGAAATGGTTATACATATTACTACCGTGTTTCTGCTGTAAATAGCCAGCTTGTAGAAGGTCCGTATTCAAATATCGTACGTGCCACACCCAATGTTTACGGCATCGTTATTAACGGCGGAGCCGAGTATACGCGCTCGTTGGAAGTGACGCTGAACTTCATTGCATCCTTGAACACAGCTTTTATGATATTGTCTAAGGATTCGAGTTTTGCAGACGTAGAATGGGAACCGTTTGTACCAACCAAAAAATGGCATCTATCTGGCGGGGATGGAAAGAAGACGGTTTACGTCAAATACAGAGATAGGGACGGTAACGAAACACAAACATGGTATAAGGATTCGATCTTCCTCGATACCATTGCCCGTATTTATTCCCTCATTATCACTCCAGGGAAGCAACTTTTTTCCGGGGGGGATACACTTCACATACGGATGACAACAGGGGAAGCGGGCGGAAATGCCTGGGTGGATTTTGGGACTCTAATTCGAGGTATCCTTTTATATGATGATGGTTCGAACGGAGATTCTTTGGCAGGTGATGGTATATATGAAGTGGATTTTGTTATCCCTGAAAATCTGGAGACCGAAAATGTGGCTATTGTTGGCTATTTTCAGGACCTCGCTGGGAATCAAGCTGTTCCTTATACGGCAGCTACAAAAATATCTGTACAAAAGCCCCCTGGAGCAGTTACTTTACTGACGCCCGGAAAAGTGCATTCGAGATATGATTTACTTTATCTATCATGGAGTCGGGCCGATATTCCAGATTTCTCTGAATACAGGTTATTTAGATCAGAAAAAGCCGGTGTTGATGAACATGCATCCCTTGCGGCTGTCATAAGAAATATAGGGCAGACCGCTGTGCTGGATTCCGGATTAAAGGCAAATACCACCTACTTTTACCGTGTTTATGTTTATGATACCTATGGTTTCAGGTCGGCAAGCAATGAAGTTTCAGCGACGACGCCTGAGGACGCCCCTCCCAAAGCGACGGTTCTAAATGATCCTTCACAAGTAGAAGAGAATCCGGGAGCCGTCTTTCTTTCTTGGAGTCGGAGTACAGATTTTGATTTTGCTGGTTACAGACTCTACACCTCAGAGCAACAGAGTGTGGATACCCTTTCCAATCTGCTCGCCTCGATCGATGATCGCAATGTTACCGAACTTCTGGTGACTAACTTGAAGCGTGGCGCACGGTATTATTTTAGGGTTTATGTGTATGATCGGGCTGGCCAAGCGGCAGGAAGCAATATAGTTTTTGCAGATATCCCCGCCGATTCTGCACCATCGGCTGTTACACTTTTCAGTCCATCTCTGATTACAGAATCGGTGATTCAATTTTCATGGTCGATGAACCAGGACGAAGATTTTTTCCAGTATAGGGTCTTTCGGGATGTGAAACCCGGTGTTACGGAAGCGAGTACATTGCTGGCAACGATCGCCGACCGAACCACGACTGTTTTCCAGGATAACGATCTCAAACCGGGCACAGACTATTATTATAGAGTATTTGTTTTTGATAAAGCAGGCAATTCTTCAGCAAGCAATGAACTGCATGTAAGAACGGAAACCAATAAGCCTCCACGGCCTGTAATTCTTTCACAGCCTACGCTACTGGGTTCAAATACCGTCCGGATTACATGGTCGCAAAACCACGATACGGACTTTGATGCATATTTGCTTTTGCGATCCACAGAATCTCCTGTTGATACTACCCTAACTCCCGTTGTGGTCATCAATGATCCTACGGTCACTTCTTATATTGATCTCGCGTTAAAAGCTGGAGAAACATATTATTACATTCTTGTTGTTCGAGACCGTTACGGCTTGCAGGCTAAAAGCAATGAGGTAAGTATTCACATAGAGTAGGTGACGCTATGATTCACAAATTACGTTTGAAGCAGTTTTGGGCAATTTGGGTAGATTGTTTGAAAGCGTTAAAATATCCCAAGTTGCTAACACCTTTTTTGCTATTTGCTTTTTTGGAGTTTCTTATTCTGGGTATGCTCCTTAATTTCTATGAGGCACCATTTGCCGGCATTCTTGTACCGCTTATAAAAAGATTCTTTGGAGAGCAGTATTTACACTATCCCAATAATTTTGTGATCTTGCCTTTTCTTTTCCAAAATCTCAATCTGCTTTTGACCGGAGTTATCGGGGTGGTTATTGTAGGGATGGCTATATCTATGTTTGCCGAATTCTTCCGTAATCAGAAAGCTGCTTTCTTTGCATCTTTGAATCTGGCTTTATCGAAATACTGGAGGTTAATTTTCATTTGGTTTATTGAAACCGTTGCTGTTCTCCTAATAACGGTTGGCGGGCCCATTTGTTACATTCAATTTTTGGGGAAAGGTGGTGGCTTTCGAGCTGTTGAAGTTCTGAGTTTCTTTGTCGGACTGTGGATATTTGCTGTATTTGCCTATGCGACAATTGGCGTTATTTGGGATGGGTTGAAGATAAGAGAAGCGCTCAAGATGAGCCTTCGCATTTTTGTGAAGAATTGGTTTTTTACATACGTATTCATATTTATACCCAACATAATCATCTGGCCTTTCAATTATCTTGCCAGTCAGACGGGATTTGTATTATCGAAATTTAATCCACAAATGGTCGTCTATCTTCTAATGACCGTCATATTATTGTCTATCTTCACAAATTATTTTCTCGTTACAACATTAACTCGCTGTTATCTGTTTGCAAAAGGGGAATAAAGAAAAAGGGGAATAAAGAAAGAGTCCGCTATGCGTTTTCGATATTTTGTATTATCCGGTTTTATTTTTTTGGGAATCGCGTGCCACACCGACAGGTGGCTTTCTTTGGAATATGAAGCAGAGCGGAATTTTTTTGCTGCGGGCAAATCTTTTGAAAGGTTGCTAATTCACCCAAAAGCGGCCTCCGAGGAAGATTTTGTTCGCTGCAGAACGCTGTTTCGGAATTTTATTGATCGATATATCGCCTATTCAGATTCATCAAAACGGGTTTCCCAATTGGTAAAGCAGGCGTTTTTAAATCTGGCTAGTCTATATGCCTTAGAGGAAAAATTCCGTGAGATTATTTCCATTTATAATGAAATGATTGAGAGATTTGCCTCAGATACGGTTTTTCTTACGATGTCTTATGCTGCAAAAGCCTCCGTCTATGAACAATTGGCTGAGTATGATTCTGCGATTGCCGTCTATGAGAGCTTATTTGACCGTTTTAAGGGAGAATTGAAAGAAAATCCTACTCGATTCCCCCCTTTTCTGCTGGAGGTGCCCATTCGGATTGCGAGAGTGGCCAGATCGGGGAATTTGTCTGGATATCGGGAACGGTATGCTCGCGCACGCAGTTTTTATCTTCAAATAATTCAGAAAAGGAGTCGACAGGAAGATCTTGTGGGGCTCTATCAGCTTGTTGCACAGTCCTATGCCGAGACGGGGAGTTGGGAAAAGGCCGTTCAAATTTTAAATAAGATTTCGAGTCAGTACGCTGATACATCTCAGGTACCCTATGTTTTGCTGGAGATTGGAAACATATATTTATCCAAAATGANAAATTTTCAAAAAGCCATAACTTATTACCGTAAGATAACCGACAGGTATCCGTATAGCCCACCTGCTGCTACAGCTCATCTTTACATCGGAGATATGTTATTTGTTCAAAATAGGGTTAAGGAAGCCAGAGAGGAATATCGCAAGGTTATCAAGAAATTTGAGAATCATGCGCAGTTTGCGGCTTCTGCCCAGTTCCGTATCGGCCTTACTTATGAAAAAGAAGAAGATCGCGCAAACGCAATCAATGAATATGAATGGTTATGGAGAAAGTATCCACTAACGTATGAGGCCATGATTGCCCCAAACTATGTGGGCAGCTATCTTAAGAAAAATGGATTAAATACGCTTGCACAGAAAGCATTTCTTCGTGCTGTTGATCGTTATAAAGAGTTTTTGGAGAAATACAAAAGAAGCGAATGGACTCCTTTGGCTATTTTGCAATTGGCTCGCGCATATAAAGAATTGGGAAAGTATCAAGATGCAGTGAGGGAAGCTCAAAAAATCTTGGCCGATTATAAGAATACGGATGCCGTGGTGGATGCCTACCGTTTTCTGGGGGATGTATATGCAGATGATCTCAAAGATATAAACTCCGCAAAGTATTATTATGCATTGCTGTTGGAGAAATTTCCTGGCTACCCATTTGCCCAGGCGGTGCAAAGGAAGCTAATTCAATTGCAATGAAAACGAAAGGGGGTATCTTTTAGAGGGGGGGTATGTGTTTCTACAAGTTATAAATGAAATAAATCTTGTTTTGGTTGGGGTAATATTTTTATTCCTGCTTTTTTCGAGAAGGTATGAACCGGCTCTGCGTCTTTGGTTGCTTTGCACAGTCGGTTGTTGGCTGGTTTTATTTGCAGCTGTGGAACTTGTTCTCCACGTTGTCGCAATTCATTTTTCCTTGCGGCTTGTTCAAATTGCCACTCTAGCCGCCCTTGTGTTTATGATTTTCTCCACATCCAGATATCTTTTAGCAAATAGGCTGGATATACCTTCATGGATTTATCCAGTTCTGGCATTTTCTATCGTAATGGCTGCCCTTGCACTGGTTCGGCCATTGCCATTTTTTTCTGTAGATAGTTCCCTTAATCTGTATCTGGTGGATTCTGCGGGAAAGTATTTCGTTGCATATTTGCTTGTCCTAATGGCGATTTTGGCGGGCCATTTCAATACCATTTTAAGCCTTGTCCGTTTTCAGCGGAAGACTTTCTTGGAGTGGCTTTTCTATTACGCGCCTTTTTTTGTCCTCTTTGCGGGATTTTTTATAGGTGCTTTTCTTCTGGTTTATCATACTCTCCCTCATATTTACTTGGTCATTTTTGAGAATATTGTTTTAATTGCTTGCGTTCTATTTCTGTCTGTGGGTTTTCGGAATACTCTTTTAGGTGTAACGATTGGCAGACCTAAGGATGTAACGTATTCCATTAGAACGTTTTTTTACATCGGGCTTTACTTTCTGGGCTTGGCTGTTTTAAGTCAGATTTTGGCACTCTGGGGGAGTGATCTGGGCATTTTCCTGGGATATGCTGCGATTGGCGCACTCATTATAGGTTGCTTATTTGTTATTTTTTCTCGACGTGTCAGACAAAGCATTCGAAGATTTGTTAAGGCAGCGGTTTTCCGCGAACATATCGATTATCCAGCGATTTGGGAAGAATTTACAGAAAGGGTTAGCTTTTCAACCGATCTGAGCAATCTTCTTTCTTCTATTGCAACATTTATTCGAGAAAGATTGAAGGCGGGCAGGGTATCTTTTTTATTGGCCAGCAAAAACAATCCAGAACTTCTGGTGCGGTATGAAAACCCTGCTGAACTAAAAGGTTCTTCGGTTTTTTATTTGAAGCGGGAGATCTTGGAACGCTTAAAAAAAGACACCCGCCCATTTTATCCCTCCGATGCGGATTCAAACAGGCTGTGGAACAATACTTGGGAGGAATTTTGTGCGGGGAGGAATTCTCTCCTTTGTCCACTGGTTTACCGGGAATGTTTTTTGGGCATTATGATCTGTGAGTTTGGAAATAACGAATACAGACCGAGCACGCAAGAATTGAATCTGCTCTATCAATTATCCAAGGTTACCGGTACGGTCATTAAGAATTACCAGTATCATATGGAGCTTTTGTATTCAAGGGAAATCCGTTCTTTTAGCAAGATTTTCGCTTTTTTGGTGCACGATATAAAAGGCATTTTATCCCGGCTGACTTTGCTGGCTGAAAATGTAAAAACCAGAATTCAGGATCCGGAATTCCAGAAAGATCTCAAAAAGATTCTTGATGATTCCATTTCCCGGATGAGAAATTTGACCGATCAAATTCAAAATAGCAAAACGGGAGTTCATCTTGAGCTGTCTAAAGTACTAATAGAAGATGTTCTGCTTGAGGCTGTTCAGCTGGTTTGTCGAACGAGTAACCGGGAGATTGAGTTGAAAAAGGTTTTTCAGGAAGAATCCCGGCCCATCTCTGTAGATCGTGAAAAAATAAAGGCTGTTTTCATGAATTTGCTGATGAATGCTGTCGAAGCGATGCAAGAAGGTGGGGAGCTTACCATTGGCACTGAATATGGCGATCATATTTGTAGAGTTGTTATTCGCGATGAAGGGCATGGCATTTCGCGGGAATTTCTTGAGAACCGCCTGTTCCAGCCCTTTGCAACGACAAAGTCACGCGGATTGGGAATTGGATTGTATGAATGTAAAGAGATTGTTGAAGCGCATGGAGGGATAATTCAGGTTCACAGTGAAGAGGGGAAAGGAACTCTTGTGGAATGTATTCTGCCAGCTGCCACTTAAACCGGGTGTGCACAGGATGAACAGCATGCAAATGGAGAAAAAGACGGCGTTGCTCATTGTGGAGGATGATTTGGAGTTGAGAAGGCAGCTTCGCTGGGCGTTAGAGGATGATTTTAATGTGTTTGAGGCTTCCTCGGCAGAAGAGGCGTTATCCGTATTGATGTCCGAGTTCATAGATATTGTAACGCTGGATATTTCTCTAGGAACATCCCAGGATGATAGATCTGGAATGGAACTCCTTAGGCATATTCAGGAGACCTATCCAGAAGTAAAAGTGATTATGGTTACAGGGCATTCGGAGCGGGAGCTTGCTATTGAGGCAATCGGTTGCGGAGCCATTGACTATTATGAAAAACCAATTGATCTTCCTGAATTTAGAATTGTTTTGCAACGTGCTGCCTATGTGCAAAGCCTGGAGAAAGAGAATCGGCGACTGGCCCGTTTGCTTGCGGAGCAAAGTCAGCTCGAAAGGATCATAGGCAACTCACCACAGATGCTGGAAGTTTTTGATGTGATTAAAAAGGTGGCTCCGACGGATGCCACTGTTCTTATCACAGGTGAAAGTGGAACAGGAAAGGAGCTGGTTGCACGGGCGCTTCACAGTTTAAGTCCAAGGCAGCAAGGGCCTTTTGTGGCAATTAATTGTGGAGCGATACCGGATACTCTTTTGGAAAGTGAACTTTTCGGGCATGAAAAGGGCGCTTTTACAGGGGCTCATGCCAGAAAGCTTGGCAAGTTTGAAATCGCAAATGGAGGTACCATTTTTTTGGATGAGATTGCAGAATTGAGCCCAAGCCTCCAGGTGAAGATCCTCAGGTTTCTCGAGTCCCGTTCATTTGAAAGGGTGGGGGGCAATGAAACGATTAGAGTGAATGTCCGCTTTATTGCTGCCACAAATAGAAAACTGGAAGAGAACATCCATGATGGTTCGTTTCGTGAAGATTTGTATTACAGATTGAGCGTTATCCAAATTCATTTGCCTCCTCTGCGGGACCGTGGAGATGATATTGTTCTTCTGGCAAATCACTTTTTGCGGTTATATAATCAGCAGTTTAAGAAACGCATATGGGGGTTTAGTGACAGCTGTGTGCAAATCATGAAGCGATATCGTTGGCCTGGAAATGTGCGTGAACTGGAGAATCGGGTAAAGCGGGCTGTCATCCTTTCGTCCAATAAATATTTGTCGCCTGAGGATATGGGTTTTGGTAGTGCTCAGGGAACCCCCAAATATGATGGGGGGCTTCGGGCCGCGCTGGACGAAGTCGAAAAGAGGATGGTGGAACACGCTTTGTCTTTGTATGACGGAAATATTTCGAAAGCCTCGGCATTTCTCAAAGTAAGCCGGGCGCATCTGTATGATTTACTGAAAAAACATGGACTTGAACGGCAAAATTTCCGAAAGGGAAAATTCTGTGAAACGAATTAGAAAAAAAAAGCGCTTATTTTTCATAGGATCGATTGCCGCGATCATTTGGAGCACTGCGGGAGGCCTTTGGGCACAAGAATATCGTATAGGAAAGGAAGATGTTTTGACCATTACGTTCTGGCAAGCGCCTGAATTGAATACCCGGGTACAGGTAGACCGCAGGGGATATATTACGGTGCCAGTCATCGGCTCCATTAAGGTCGAAGGAATGACCACCACAGAATTGAGCAAGCGGATCGTGGATGAAATTTCGATTTTTAACAAAGATATTACTCAGGCAACCGTTACAGTTGAAGTACCTGAAAGCAGGAAGATTTATGTGCTTGGGAGCGTTTTGTCACCCGGCAAGCATACGTTTCAATTTATTCCAGACATCTGGCAGGCGATTCTAGAAGCCGGGGGTATTTCTCCGGAAGCCGATCTAACGAATGTACAGATTATCCGGGGAGAGATGGCGCGCAAGAAAGGGATCTCGAATGAAGTAGTTGACTTGAGGCAGGCTCTTAATTTAGGCCGGATAGAATCTCTTCCGCGTTTGTATCCTGGTGATACCATATTTATTCCTTCAGTTCGAGAGACAGCAGCGCGAGGAGAGACACAAATGCCAGCGGCTGTTTCTGAGCGTTTTATCTATGTGTTCGGCGCGGTTGTATCTCCTGGTCCTGTAAAAGTTGAGGGAAGAGTTGATCTCCTGCGTGCACTGGTTATGGCCGGTGGACCTACTCCGGATGCGGACCTTGAGCACTTAAGAATTATTTCCCGTTCGGAAGGGAAATATCCTCTTGTTGTTACGATGAATTTAAGAAAATTTACATCGAAAGCGGAAATTCAATCCATTGCTATAGAGCCAGGAACAGCAATCTACCTGCCAAGGACGCGAGCCTCGATGATAAGCAGTCCTATTGTAGGATATGCATTCAGGGAGGCCCTTCGCGTTATATTCACGTCTCTGGCTTCCATTCTCATACTGAGTGCCCTTTAACATATCTCTTCAACTTAAGCTGATGTTTCGCCCCAAGCATTTCCGGCTGAAAAATTCTGGAAGTCAAAATTTTTTTGTGATTGCAGAAGATGGATTCTACCGTCCTAAAATCAATTGATCCGAAATATATCTGGCAAATCATCTGGAAGCGAAAGTGGTTTTTGATCATTCCGCCCTTCATTTCACTTTCGGCCGCATTTGTTTACGCGTTTTTCATTGCGAAGCCAGTATATGAAAGCAAGGCGGTCATTCGGATCGGCGATAGCCGGCGTATCGCTTCCAATTATGTGGAACGACTTGTGCCAGGAGCGCGCGGTATAGATCCGGCGAATATTTTAAGGCGGGAGATTTTGAGTTATGCCAACATAAAATTGCTCATTGATGCTTTGAATCTAAAAGAAGATCCGGATATATCAAAGCTGAAGGAAGAGGCCCAGAAAGTTAAGATGGAATACCCAAATCTGAGCATGGATGAAATTTTGGAAGTCCTACTTGTGGATAAATTAAAAGAAGATTTCCGTGTTTCAGTGCGTAGCGGGCGTTTTTTGGAGATTTCTGGAATTGCCCATTCTCCAACAAAGGCATATCTACTGGTCAAAACGCTCACTGACATTTTTATAGAGGGTCTTCTGCGGGAAGAATTGGATTTAATTCGCAGTTCCGGCGAATTCGGGAGTGATCAACTCGAGATCTACCGGAAAAGATTGGAAGAGGCTGAAAGAGAATTGGAGCGTTACCGACAAAAATTGGCCATCGCTCAGGTGGAGAATCCGGTGGAGATTCAGAGGAAGATTGACCTTGCCGATTCGTTGCTGGCAGCCTACAAGGTAAACGCTTCCGAAAAGGAAGAACAAATTAGAAAAATTGACCGTTTACTGGGACCCTTCTTGAGGGGGTTTTCTGTTCATCAAACCGATTCGATGCGTGTTATTAAACGGAAGTTGCTCGATAACATAGCCGAATTAAGCCGTTTGTCTATGCGGTTGAGCTGGAAAGCTGGGGAAATCATCCGTTTGAACCATGAAGTGCGACGGCTAAATGAACAAATGAAAAGATTGATAGAAAAGAAAATAAACGAGGAATTGCAGGATGTTGATGAGCGAAGGAAAAATCTTTTGCTAAAGAAGCAGATCATGTTGCTGGATTTGGATGTTCTGTACATCCGGCAGCGGGAAGTGGGGAAAATTATGGAAGAGTATCAGAAAAAACTTGAGCAAGTACCAACCATAAGTTTAAATCTAAAAAGACTAGAAGAAGAGGTAAAATCCTACCGGCAGGTTTACAATTTATTTTTACAACAATCCAGAGGAGCAGAGATTGAACAGGCCATCCAGCGTGCTGAGTCACAGTTTAAAATCAAGATCATTGAAC
>MTOL01000439.1 GCA_002011685.1 Deferribacteres bacterium JdFR-76 | reverse complement strand
CTCTTATCTTTTCTTGAGCCGAAATGCTCCTCCTGCTTGTGAATTGGCTATTTCATAAGATAAAAGGGGGGTGACCTTTCCGCAGATGCTATCNTGGTTCTTGCTTTTTTTTGAAATTCCGCAGCGGATTGGGGCATTGTGCGAAGGAGAATTATAAGGCAAGGATCAAATTTGAAAGGATGGAGAATAAAGGAGCCATCATATTGTGATCACTGATTTTTAAAATGTTACAAAAAATGCTTTTGCCTTTTATTCTTTTTTTGGCTATTTTAGCTTGAGAAACGGACCAAATGCCTGCTGATCTGTTGGATGTGAAATCCGTTCGGACATAGAACATTGGACGTTTGGACTAAACCAGGGAGGGAACAGCATTGAAAAGGGGAACATTTTTTGTTCTGGTTTTTTTGGGGGCAGTGCTTGTAGCAGCTGAACAAGGTTTCTCACAGACGGTTCCGATTGTAAACTTCCGCAACCGTGGGGCACAGTATCAGATTGGTGATGAAAATGAAGTGCTGATTCAGGTAAATATCTGGGGGTTTGTTCGAATGCCGGGCCAATATCTTGTGCCCAGCGATACGGATCTCATTTCGCTTATTTCATTTGCGGGGGGCCCTACGGAAGATGCAGATATTACGAAAGTAAAGCTCGTCCGTACCATCCATTTGGGGAGTGATGGCGCAGATGAAAAGAAGAAAATTTACGAATTCAATGTTAAAAAATTTTTGGAGACGGGAGACAAAAGTCTGAATCCACAGTTGATGCCCAATGATACCGTGATCATAAAGGGTTCAACAGTGCATCTCATTTCGCGCATGCTTGAATTCGCTTCCAAACTTACTTTTATTGCGCAAATTTATTTTTGGATCAGTGTAGCAAAACGGTATTGATAGGGAGGAAATTGGATGAAAGGGGTTGTTCTTGCCGGTGGTTTGGGTACACGGCTGTATCCTTTGACACGGGTAACCAATAAACATCTGCTTCCCATTTACGATAAGCCCATGATCTATTATCCCATTGAAACCCTTGTGCGAGCCGGAATCGATGATATTTTGATCGTTACGGGCGGAAATAGTGCAGGCGACTTTTTGCGGCTTTTGGGAAATGGAAAGGAGTTTGGCCTGAAACATCTAAATTACACGTATCAGGAAGGCGAGGGCGGTATCGCCGAAGCCCTGGGTCTTGCCGAATATTTTGTAGATAATGATAAAGTTATTGTTATTTTGGGCGATAATATACTTGAAGATGATATCACACCCTACGTAAAGGCGTTTGAAAAACAGGAAAAAGGAGCAAAAATTTTGTTGAAAGAGGTGGAAGATCCGGAGAGGTTTGGGGTGGCTGAGATCGAAGGTGATCGCATTGTCCGGATTGTCGAAAAACCTCAGGTTCCGAAGACCCGCTATGCAGTGACCGGAGTGTATATGTACGATTCGAAAGTTTTTGACATCATAAAAACCCTGACGCCTTCCGAGCGGGGTGAATTGGAAATTACAGATGTAAACAATGCATACATCCGCATGGGGGAGATGACATACGATTTTCTTAAAGGCTGGTGGACGGACGCAGGCACGTTTGAATCTTTGTTTCGGGCCAACCGATTGATCCGAGAAAAAAGGATGAAGGAAAAAATGGCAAAAGAGCAGATTTAAAGATGTTCAAGGAGGAGCGAATAATGAGACGCTTGCACTGGATTTCCGCCTTGGCGCTGTTGTTCGGGTTTGTTGGGACGGCTTTGGGCCAGCAGCAAGCAGGTGGCCAGGGACTTCTTTACGTTCATTCTGCCCAAACCATCGGTAAAAAACATCTGAATGCGTATTTTCATACGCGGTTTTTCGGCAAGGTAGGGCGGCCCACTTCTCTGCAGGCCGTCACCTATTGGGATGTTCAGGGTTCGTTTGCGCTAAACTATGGTATCAGCGATCGGCTGGAGGTAACTTTGCTCCCGATTGTCTACCAGGATACCAACCGCGGCCCCACCGGATATAACATTCCGGATGATATTTTTCTGCGCCTGAAAATTGGGTCGCTTGGACGCGCAAGCAGCCATTTCAAATACGGTTTTATGGTGGCCTCCCGGTTCCCGACGGCAAAACAGCACAACATTATTTATGAACCTTATTCGGCCGGGACGGTGGAGGTGGGTTTTTCCGGACTGCTTAGCTATTTTGATGATCTACTATTCCCCGATCAGGCCTTCAATGCCCATTTCAACATTGGTTACTGGTTCCATAACGATGCTGGCAATCGGTTGACGAATGCTCCCGGTGATACAATTTCCAACAAAAGTATCTCTTCCGAAATCGTGTACGGTATCGGATTCCGCTACCCGTTTGATCGTTGGGATGTAACCATGGAGATCAACGGGAATTTCTTCATCCAGAAACCTGCCGTAACCGCATATAGCCGCGAAAATTACCTCTTTTTTACTCCGGGTGTTTCTTACAAAGTGTACAAATGGCTGCGGATTGATTTCGGCTGTGATTTCCGCCTTACTCCAGATAAAGAAGAAACGGAATATATTTTTGGGATCCGACCATTACCGCAACAACTGCCTTCCACATATCCGGACTGGCGTGTTCATATGGCTGTGAAAGTTGCATTGTTGCCGGCTTCTCTGTACCGTGAGAGTGAGCGGGACATCCTCATGCGCAAAGCTGAAACCCGCCGGGAAATTTTTGAACAAATTGTCCGCGAACAGCGTGAAACAGAAGAAGCCGAAAAAGAGCTCGAGCGTATCAAGCGCGAACGGATGAAGGCTGAACAGGAGCTAATGCGACTCCGCAAATTGTTGGAAGGTGCCCAAGCGCAATATCAGCCGGAAAAAGAACCCTCCAAGAAAAAATCAGAACAAAAGAAAAAGAAGAAAGAAAAAGAAATGCAATAATATCACAAGCATGGGTCAATAGGATTTAAAACCCTCCCCGATGGGAGGGTTTTTTTGTTATGGATCGAAATGGGACAAATTTCTTTTTTAGAAAGTTTTTGATTCAAAAAAGGGATTTTTACATAAATGCCCTTTTTCCCTACAAAATTTTGGGTCTCCCTAATGTAGGAAGGGAAATGGCATTTTCTTTTATATACTATTGGGAGACCATCTGCCTTTGCCGAACGATAAAAGAAAAAAACCCGCCCCCGAAAGGAGGGCGGGTTTTTGCAGCCGTTAGATAACGGTTTATTTTAGCAGAGTCATCATTCTGGAGGCACGGAAGTTCGTGGTTTCCAGTGAATAAATGTACCGGCCAGAGGCCACCCGTTTGCCAGCATCATCGCGGCCATCCCAGACGACTTTGTGAATGCCAGCAGGCATTTCTTTGTTAAGAATTAGGGTTCTCACAATCTGTCCATTCATATTGTAAATTTTTACTGAAACCACGTCTGCCTTTTTGAGCATGAACCGGATGGTGGTGCTGGGATTAAAGGGATTGGGATAATTTTGATACAGGTAATAATTTTGCACCATTTGTATGGGCTGTGCTTTCACACCTGTTACAGTGTATTCCAGCACCATCAATTTTTCCTGGGTAGAATCTCCGGTTTCAAAGGCAACCAACAATTCCGGATTGCCATTTCCGTTCATATCATGAGCCGTGAACCCTTCAATCATGTTGCCAACATCGCCCGGGAAGGCGACGTCATAGATACGGTGCGAACCACCGAGGGTATCCAGCAGGACAAGCTGGTACGTGTAGCTCGTGGAATCATTGATATCGCCCGAGCCGTTGTATTCGGCGTGCCATACGGTTCCTGCGAAGCTACCGCCGAAAAAGATGTCGACGTTTCCATCGCCATCGAAATCTCCTACTGACATACCGCGGATTCCGCGGTCTTCGATATGGGCCACTTTGACTACCGCGGAGCTATCAATGGAAGCGAGATCGCTCACACTGTTGACTAGGATAAAGTCTCCATTCGACCCGCCGAAAACGATTTCATTCTTGCCATCGCCGTCAATATCGGTTTGAAATACGGCGTGGACGTTTCCAGTTTGCGGATAAGCTGATGTGATCCTCTGGTATGTATCCGGACCCATTGCCTCATAGAAGACCAGCGGGCCGCCCCAGGCAGGAAAGCATGCCTCAAGATTTCCATCATTGTCGATGTCAGTGACAGTTGCATGGTAAACCGACCCAAAGTCGCCCGTTGTATCGTACACTTCCGCCTTCCAGGCCGTAAATAGACCGGCAAATTCCCCATCCAGCGATGCGATAATGATTGCATCGTTGGTGGCTGCGGTGCTAAAACGACGAAATGCGACGAGAACCTCGTCCCGTCCATCCTTGTCCACATCTGCAACAGCCATTCCGGATGGCCGAGTGTTGGACCCGGGAGCTGCCTCGAAATTCCAGATCGCCGTTGGGGTTGAAGGCAATCCAACGCCCGGTTCTGCTTCGAATACCAGCATTCTTGCAGGATTGGCATCGGGGGCTGGCTGATCGGTACCGAAGGGCACCCCAACGACAACTTCTTTATTCCCGTCAGCATCCAGATCGCCAACGGCCACGGTGGGAAAGCTCGCGCCAGAGGTATCTGTTACCTGNTAGTACCAGACCAGCTGATAAGTGGAAGAACCAGGATCCCACTCATACAGGTAAATTGAACAGGGGAGATTAATTCCCTGCCCGCCTGTATTGGGACCTGTGTCATCTGCCAGGAAAAGGAACTCAAGGTTTCCGTCTCCGTCAAAATCGTATGCGGCGTGAACCTCATCTCCGGATGGAATGTAGCGTCCGTCTGGCCGTTTGTTTTCCCAAAAAACCTTGGTAAATCCGCTTGCAATGAATTCCTGTGCTTGAAGACTACCAAAGGCAAGAAACAAAACGGCAATTGCGACAAGAGAAGTAGCCCTTTTCATCCGTCCCTCCTAATTTTGTTAGTTATTTTAACAAACACCGACCCCTGAAAAAATAGTCTTTCTTTCATCTACCTTTCCCACCTCCCTTCAAAAATGGCTAAAAATTATCAGGTGAGTAAAAAGCCTCCGGGCTCGATTTTGACCGCATGCATTTTAATCTTGCATCATATTTGTGGCATATAATTTTAAAGATCATGATTTACTTTGTCAAGGAAAATATTTCATTTGTTTCAAAAGAGGGTGAATTTTATGAAAAGNTAAAANAAANAAACAGAAGACTATTTTATGCAACCACAAACCNTTTACGAATCTTTCAAATAAATGATCAAACAAATCTTTGATCGCCTGTCTATAAAAGAGATGAAAAAAGTTCTTGACCTGCAAAGCAAGGATTTCTATATTGCCAAAAAATGAAAAAGTTTTCAGCACACGTAATCTGAGGAAATGGGAATTTTCAGAATTAGAGCATTGCATTTTATGCATTTATCATTTTCAATTCTTTTTGGACAAGATTGTTTTTTAACAAAACAAACAATGTATTTTCAATTATTGACCTTATTTTTACTTTCTTTTTTGAGACATTTAAGGCATGTCTCTAACTAATAGAGAAAAGGAGGAGTCATGCGCACATGTTTCCGAATTTTTTCATTGATAATTTTGATCTTTTTGCCGCACTGGATCTTCGCAGGAACAACCGGGAAAATCAAAGGTCGTGTTATTGATCGAGAAACCGGGCAACCCCTTCCTGGGGTAAATGTGGTTGTGGTAGGGACCACATTGGGGGCGGCGACAGATGTCGATGGCTACTATTTTATCTTGAATGTTCCCCCCGGTACATATTCACTGCGGGCAACAATGGTAGGCTACACGCCTCAAGAGGTGAAGAATGTCAAGGTTTTTACAGATCTGACCACAACCATCAATTTTGAACTTACCTCAACGGTCATTGCCGGAGAAGAAGTGGTCATTGTGGCAGAACGGCCAATGATTCAGCGGGATGCTACCGCAAGTGCGGCCATTGTTACCAGCGATGCATTCGATGTGGCGCCCGTGGAAACCTTTCAAGAAATGGTTACAACAAAAGCTGGTGTCACAGTGGATGCGGCAGGCAGGATTCACATCCGTGGTGGCCGGTCCGGTGAGATCGCTTATTTGGTAGACGGGATTCCTAATCTCAATCCGTTTACAAATTCTATCGGTGTTAATGTCTCCACCAATGCCATTGAAGAACTTTCCGTGATTACCGGTTCCTTTAACGCTGAATATGGACAGGCACTCTCGGGCATCATCAATATTGTAACAAAAGAGGGAAGTGATAAATACTTTGGAGATTTTTCATTTCAAACCGGCGACATTCTTTCCTCCCATAAAGATATCTTTTTGAACATCGATGATGTGGACCCCCTCAATACGACAGAAGCAGAGATCAGTTTCGGTGGGCCGGTGCCTTTGCTGGGCCCCAAGCACAGCTTTTACGTGTCTGGACGCCTATTCGATGATGATGGATACCTTTACGGGGTCCGGATTCACCGTCCTACCGATGGACTTGACAGCATCCGAACCGGGGATGGTGCCATTGTCCCCATGAACCCGAGGGAGACGAAAAACTTTCATTTGAAGTACAGCTGGCGGGTAAAACCTTCCCTTAAATTCTCATTTAGCTCTTTGATTGAGAAAAGTCATTGGCAAAATTATTCTCATTCCCTCAAATATGTTCCAGATGGACGATTGCATCATTACAAAGACAGCCACCGGGAAAACTTGAAGGTAACCCATCAAATTTCAAGGCGGGCTTTTTATGATCTGTCGTTGTCCTATCTGAAATACACATACCAGTACTATGCCTTCAAAGATCCTCGGGACCCGCGATATGTTTGGAGCGGTTATCGTCGCAGGGATAACAACTATGAGTTTTACACGGGAGGAACTTCCAATAGCCGTTTGTTCCGGGATTCAAAGACGTTTAATTTTAAATTTGATCTTACGGCGCAGGTAACCGGCCAACACGAGGTGAAAACAGGCATTGATGTGCGCAAGCATGATATGTTTCAGCATGACTGGCTTGTATTGCCTGATCGTCCCGGATTCGATGACAACAACGATGGCATTCCCGGTAACATTATCGATGCCACCGGTGCATATAATAACCGGTACCGCCACCGGCCTCTGGAATTTGCCGCTTATATTCAAGATAAAATCGAACTCCGGGATATGATTATTAATGTGGGTTTACGCTATGATTATTTTGACCCGGACGCGATGGTTCCGGTGAATCCTAATGATCCAACCTATTCCCCTAAACGGAAAGCGAAACCAAAAACTCAGCTGAGTCCGCGGTTTTCCATGGCGTTTCCAATTACTGCAAATGGCAAACTGTTCTTCTCTTACGGGCATTTTTTCCAGATTCCACCCTTTCATTACCTTTACCTGAATCCAGAGTTTGAAGTGCTGCCAGGATTGATCAAAAGTGATATGGGGAATGCCGATTTGAAACCACAAAAAACCGTTAGTTTTGAGGTTGGGTTTGAACAAGAACTCGCTCCCGGGGTAGCACTGTATGTGAAATCATATTTCAAAGATATTCGAAACCTCCTCGGCCAGCGGATTTACATTTTACCCGGAGGAAGCGATTCTTACGCCCTGTTTATTAACCGCGATTTTGGTCAGGTAAAAGGGATCAACATTTCGCTTGACAAACGTTTTTCAAATTTTTTTGCGGCCAATATCGATTATACTTATCAGGTTGCCGAAGGAAACGAGTCCGATCCAACGCGGACACGCCGCAACTTCCGTCTCTCCATCGAACAGCTGAAAAAGGTGGTGCCTCTGGATTGGGATCAAACGCATGCCCTGCGAATTAATGTAAACATCGCCAAGCCTCGAAGCTGGGGTATTAATGTCATTGCCCGGATTGAAAGCGGTTATCCATATACTCCAAAGGCCACCAACGAAATTATCCGTATCGCCGAAGAAAACAGTGGCCGCAAACCCAGCATCTTTAATGTAGACATGAATGCCTATAAAGATTTTCGATTCAAGCTGGGCAAGACAGAATTTGTCCTCGAGATTTATGCAAAAGTGTACAATGTATTTGATCGTTTAAACGAACTGTACGTTTGGGATAGCACCGGCCGTGCCGGTTATTCTATGGAACGATTTGGTGGGCGCACCACCGACGATTGGGCCTTGCGTCCCAACTGGTATTCCAAACCTCGCCAGGTATATTTGGGACTGGGGCTCCGTTTTTAAAACAGAAAGATACGGCTAGCTTTTGGAGGATTTCTCAAGGCTGGGAAATAGGAGGTTTCCATGAAAGGATATGGTATCCGATGGTTTTTATCGCTTGTGCTAACTGGCATATTTGCTGTGCAAAGTGCTGGCCAGTTCCAAAAACCGGATAAGCCTATGAAATACTGGACTGCGGAAGAATTCCGGATGTGGGAACGCTATTTCGATGGGCATCGTTTGGCCAAACCCACTGCACACCGCGATCGGAAATTTGGACTGCACGATGGGAACAAAATCCGGACCTTGTTTTATAATTACGGATCTATTGGGAGACCAAATACAGAGCCATCTATTGAATGGCCCATTTACAGCGGTCACGGATACGGGTATGAATTTGGGCCCCTCATCGGTGCAGAGGTGGTGACGGTTCAAGGCGACACCATCGGTTTCTTCTCCGACGGCATGATTGACGGGGGTGATACGGACCCGGGAGGTGGAGAAAATGTTTGGGGTTGGGAACCACTGCCCGGCTATGCCAATCCCGATCAGGAATACGTTGCCATGAGCAACAATCCTTCCAGCTGGGGACCTTTGTTCCCGAAAGATGAAGAGGGTAATCTGGTATGGCCCGGCCAATTTGGCCCTGGGGTGGTTACAGCTGATCTGGAAAGCTTCTATGTGATGGACGATCGGTATAATGCCGAATTCGGGTACTTCCCCTTTCCATCGGATTCTTCACGCAGGGGATTGGGAGTGGAAGTCAGAGTGCGCGGTTATCAGTATTCCGCTCAGCTTGCCGAGGATATCATATTCTTTCAGTACGAAGTGGAGAATGTGAGCGAAAAGCCGCTAAATAAAGTTGTTTTTGGAATGATGGGCGATCCCCATATCGGCGGCCCAGGGGATTTTTCGGATGATTTTGCCACTTTCGATGAAGATAAGAACATGGTGTATTCCTGGGATAATCCCGGTTCCAGCAACGATTATGGTTTGCCATGGGAGGAAATCGGTTGGTTGGGGTTTGTTTACTTGGAGAGTCCCGGCAATAGCGTCAATGGCATCGATGATGATCAGGATGGAATGGTGGATGAAAGCCGTTTCAACGGGATAGATGATGATGGCGACTGGCAGGCTACCGACGAGGAAGCGAAGGCCGACACCCCCGAAGAGGATTATACCAATGGGATTGATGACGATGGCGATGGCCGAATTGATGATCTAGGAGATCTGGACGGAAAATCGGATGACGTGGGGCGCGATGGTATTCCCGGAACGTTCGATGAAGGTGAAGGAAATGGGGTTCCGGACCCGGGCGAACCGGATTTCGATTTTACCGATCTGGATGAAAGTGATCAGCTGGGACTCACATCTATGGCTGCTCCCATTTATGCAACCGTGGTGCCTGCCGAGGACGACAAGATCTGGGAATTGATGAAGCCGGGCACGTTTGGAGCGGAAAATATCCAGCAAAATGCTGACAACATCTTTCTGTTTGGATCCGGATACTTCCCAATGCAACCGGGCGATATCCAAAAGTATTCTATTGGGATCATCATGGGGCAAAATAAAGAAGATCTGTTCTCCAATACAGAGGTTGCCTATCTGATTTACCGCCTCAATTTTCAGTTTACAAAGCCCCCAGATCTGCCCACGGTTACAGCGGTCCCAGGCGATCGAAAAGTAACGCTTTACTGGGACGACAAGGCGGAGAGGTCTCATGATATTCTCTTTGGCAATGATTTTGAAGGCTATGCCATTTACCGAAGCACCGATAAAGTACATTGGGGAAATCCCATTACGGACAACCGCGGAAACAAAGTCTTTGATACCCCGATTGCTCAGTTTGATAAAATCGATGGTATCAAAGGGACGCATCCTGTGGGTATTAAGGGGATCCATTTTTATATGGGTGATGATACCGGCCTCCGGCATGTTTTTGTAGACAGCAATCTGGTGAACGGCATTACCTATTACTACGCGGTAACGGCCTACGATACCGGAAGCCCCTCCAAAGGCATTGCCCCTCTGGAAACTCCCAAGGCAATTGGTGCACCCAATGTTGTGGCTGTAGTTCCAAATGCGCCGGCCGCCGGTTTTGTGATGGCCAGGGCAGAAGTCGAACATCCGGAGGGATTCTCGGATGCCGAAGTTTCCGTCCGTGTGATTGATTACCGAATTATAGAAAAACGTCAGTACGAAATCGGCATTACTGTGAAGCAGAAAAGGAAGTATTTCTACGTGAAGGATCTTGCGGACGGACGTATGGTTGTGGAAGAAGGGACCCAGTTTACTGGACAGCCGGTCTATTTTGATGGTTTGGAACTTCGCATTGCCGATATTCCCTTTATAACTGTTGAGCAGCATGGCTGGAAAGAAGGCAGCAAAGCCAATCTGGTGCTGGATATCGGCCTGGCCCCTCAGGGAATCCGCTATCCGCGGGATCTGGAGATCCGCTTCAGTGATACCTATGTGGATACTTCCGTTCTTTTTAACCCCCAGCCTATCCGCTTTGCGGTGTGGGATGTAAATGAAAATAAAAAGCTGGACGTTGTGTTCCTTGACCGGGATAAAAATAAAGAACTTTCGGTGAAAGATCAGATTGTGTTGGTTCTGCCGGGAAATAAGTTTGGCTGGCAGATCACTTTCAAAGCACCCCCATCAGGAGACGCTGTTCTCCCAACGTCAGGGGACGTTTACCAGATTTTTGTTCTCAAACCGCTTGAAGAGACAGACCGCTACGTGATACTTACCGATCCGTCATATATCGATCCGGAGAAAGCCAAGGAAGAGCTGGACCGAATTGCGGTGGTGCCAAATCCGTATGTTGCCGCCAGCGCGTTTGAACCCAAGCCCGAATATGTGTTCACAGCCGGGCGGGGTGAGCGCCGTGTTGACTTTATTCATTTGCCTAAAGACTGTACCATCCGCATTTATACGATTTCGGGTGAGCTCATCAAAACCATCGAACATCATGGAACATCTTATGATGGAACCGAATCCTGGAATCTTCTGACTGACGATAATCTGGACATCTCCTTTGGTATTTACATTTATCATGTGGAAGCCCCTGGATTAGGCGAAAAGGTGGGGCGGATTGCGATCATTAAGTAAATAGCTCATTGTGGATAAAAGGAGGCCCGGAATGAGACGTGCAGGTTTGCTCATTGTAGCATTTCTGATCGCAAGCTGGTCGGTTCGCAGTGATGCACAGCTGATTGTAAAATCGGGTACCAGTGCGGTCCAGTTTTTGAAGATTGGTGTGGGTTCCAGAGCGGTCGCGATGGGTGAAGCTTTTGTCGCTACTGCAGACGATATCAGCGCTATCTACTGGAATCCGGCTGGGCTTGCTTCCCTGGAAAAGAATAATGTTATGTTTTTTCATGCCAATTGGATTGCAGACATCAGCTATGATTTTGGTGCTTTTGCCGTGCCTATGGGTAAGTGGGGAACGTTTGGTGGTTTTTTCACTACCCTCGGGGTCCCTGAAGATCTCGTCCGTACGGTTCATGATCCAGAAGGCACGGGAGAACGCTTCACCGCCACAGACATTGCCATTGGGGTTACCTATGCCAGGCAGATCACGGATCGGTTTTCTTTTGGGATCAGCGGGAAATATATCAAAGAGCGGATCTGGAACATGACCGCTTCATCGGTTGCCATGGACGTTGGTATCCTGTACATCAGTCAGTTCCATAACCTGCGGATCGGTATGGCCATGTCCAATTTTGGAACGAAGATGCGGATGTACGGCCGCAATGCCCTCCTTTTTGTGGATATCGATCCCACAATTGATGGCAACAATGAGGCCATCCGTGCGCATCTGGACATGGAGCAATGGGACATTCCCCTGCGCTTCCAGGTGGGAATTGCCTTTGATCCCATTCAGAAAAATGGTATGAAACTCACTGTTGGGGTGGATGCTATCCATCCCATTGATAACCGCGAATTCGTCAACACTGGAATGGAGTTTAGCCTGATGAATACATTTTTTCTCCGGGCAGGGTTTCGCAATATTGGCATTTATAAACGGGAAGGAGGGTTTTGTGCTGGCGGCGGATTGCGGATGAAGATGTCTGGAGCACTGTTAGATCTCAGCTATGCCTACGCGGATTATGGCCGTCTGAGTTCCGTTCATCGGTATACCATTTCCATAGCGTTCTGACCGGAGGGGGCCTTTCTGCTATTTAGAGGGGGATAAAAACCACCTGCCTTATTGAGTCCTCTGGGCGCGGCTGGGGCATTGAATTTGCATGCCTATTCGCCTTGCACCCGTTTTTCAAAATCTTTATCTTTCATTGATTTTTTTGCTGTGATTTCTAGGAAGAGGAGGACACCATGCCACGGAAGCTTAAACTGGCCCTGATTCAGCAGCACGCGACACGGAATCAACAGGACAATTTGGAGCGGGGCATCCGGAATTTTGAAGAGGCCGCTCGGAATGGTGCGCAGCTGATCGCATTTGCAGAACTNGCGTTCACTTATTTTTACCCGCAGAAGCCCGCGGAAGGGAATGTAGCCGGTCTTGCGGAACCCATTCCCGGGCCAATCACAGATACATTCCGTGAGCTTGCCAGAAGGTGGAATGTCGTTACGGTGCTCAATCTCTTTGAGCGCGCCGGCAACTTCACGTACGACAGTTCTCCGGTGATTGATGCAGATGGCACACTGCTTGGCGTTACCCGGATGGTGCATATTATTGAAGCTCCTTGTTTCCACGAGCAGGGCTATTATCATCCGGGGGATCAGGGGGCACCGGTTTACCGGACTGCTGTAGGCAATATTGGCGTTGCTATCTGCTATGATCGTCATTTTCCGGAGTATATGCGGGCCCTGGCCCTTCAGGGTGCAGAGCTGGTGGTGGTTCCACAGGCAGGCGCGGTGGCCGAATGGCCGCAGGGGATTTTCGAAGCCGAATTGCAAATTGCCAGCTTTCAGAACGGCTATTTTTCAGCCCTCTGTAACCGCGTTGGCAAAGAAGACTGTGTGGAATTTGAAGGAAAATCCTTCGTGGTTGCGCCGGATGGGCGCCTGGTTGCCCAGGCACCGGCTGGGAAGGACGCTATCCTTTACGCAGAAATTGATCTGGACGAAGTCCAGAAGAGTCATGCCAGAAAGCATTTTCTCCGGGACCGAAGACCGGATCTATACGCGAATTGGCTGGCAAAATGAAAGGGAAACCGATGAAAAAGGCCATATGGCTGCTCTTTGTGTGTCTGTGGGTGTTTGATCTCCCTGCCCAGACATCCGTTGAGTTGCATCAATATGTGGAACTGGCCAGGAACCTCCGCCGGGTTGGGCTAAATGGCGAATATGCTTACACGCTGCTCAANGAGTTAACCGCCCTGGGTCCGCGTCTGGCTGGTTCTCCTCAGGCCGCTGCTNCTGTAGAATGGAGCCGCCAGAAAATGGTGGATCTGGGTCTGGAAAATGTTCATCTGGAGCCGGTAGAAGTNCAGCGGTGGGTACGCGGAACCGAGGAAAGAGCCCGNGTCATTTCAGGACGACTGGGTTCCAAAGATCTTACCATCTGTGCGCTTGGCGGAAGCCCACCCACCCCCGATGACGGTATTCTCGCATCAGTTGTGGAGGTCCGCTCTTTCGAACAGCTGGAAAAGATGGGAGAGAATGTGCGCGGTAAAATTGTCTTTTTCAACGTGGCCATGGATCGGTCCCATTTGCGCACATTCCGGGCATATGGAGAGGCGGCACGGTACCGCGTACAGGGCGCTTCCCAGGCATCCCGCTTCGGGGCAATAGCCGTTCTGGTTCGCAGTTTAACCCTCCGCATCGACGATGTACCTCACACCGGCGTGGTTGCGTATGATAAGCGGTATCCTAAAATTCCGGCGGCAGCAATCAGCACCCTGGACGCCGAGCGGTTGCACCGGATTCTGAGTCGGGATCCTGCGGCAAAGGTGTTTTTGAAATTAAACTGTCGCAATCTCTCCCCGGTACTCTCTGCCAACATAATGGGAGAAATCCGCGGGAAAGAAAAACCGGAAGAGATTGTCGTTTTGGCGGCCCATCTGGATAGCTGGGATCTTGGGGTAGGTGCCCATGATGACGGTGCCGGCTGTGTGCAGGTTCTGGAGGCCCTTCGCCTGTTAAAACACCTGAATGTGCCTCTGAAACGGACCGTTCGTGGAGTCTTTTTTATGAATGAAGAGTTTGGCGCAACGGGCGGGAGGGAATATGTCCATTCTCCCAACCGCAAAAGCGAGACCCACATTGCCGCCGTTGAATCGGATGCGGGGGGATTTTTGCCTCTGGCATTTTCAGCGCGCACAGATAGCACCGGTTTGAAAAAGCTCCGCCGCTGGCTGCCCGTATTTACCGAAATCGGCATTCACCGTATTCTTCCCGGGGGCGGAGGTGCCGATATTGGTGCAATGCGGCGGTGGAACACTCTGTTAATCGGGTTGGTGCCGGACTCGCAGCGCTATTTTGACGTGCACCATTCAGCTCTGGATGTTCTGGATGCTGTTCATCCACGAGAACTGGAACTGGGAGCCATCGCCCTGGCCCTGATGGCCGCCCTTCTGGCCAATTCAGGCGGCTGAACCGAAGGGAGATCCTGTCGGCCGTTGATGCTCCGATATCCGACCACTTTTGAAGTGAGGTAAAATCTGGTTTCTTGAAGCTTTTGTAAGTACAGATCGTGTTCTCGAGGGGAACAGACCGTGCCGGATCCGAGAAAGAATTTTTTGAAATTTCCGCCTGTTTGGAATAAAATATTCCGGTATTTGGCAGAAAACTGAAAGGGAGGGCCTGGCCATGAGAAGGGCATGGATGCTCTGGCTGGCTGTATTTGGATGTTTGCTGATCAATCAGAAAGGATATTCACAAATGGTTCCAGAAATTCAATTTGAGAAATTTGTTCTGCCAAACGGCCTGCAGGTAATTTTGCATGAGGACCATTCCACGCCCATCGTGGCAGTCAACATCTGGTATCATGTAGGGTCCAAAAATGAGAAGCGCGGCCGCACAGGTTTTGCCCATCTTTTCGAGCATATGATGTTTCAAGGATCCCAGCATGTTCCTGGCGAATACTTTGCTCCACTGGAAAAGATCGGGGCCTCTCTTAATGGGTCTACTACCGAAGACCGCACCAATTACTGGGAAAATGTACCGCGCAATTACCTGGAACTGGCTCTGTGGATGGAATCGGACCGGATGGGGTTTTTGCTTCCGGGGATCGATCAGGCCAAACTGGATAACCAGCGTGACGTAGTAAAGAACGAACGGCG
>MTOL01000436.1 GCA_002011685.1 Deferribacteres bacterium JdFR-76 | reverse complement strand
TGAGGTGCTCGTGAATGTCCGGTTTCTCTAATTTCCCCCGGTTCCTCGGATTTTTATAGTGATCCAGAATAATTTCCTGATAGAGATCGTCCAAGATCATCTTTTGAAGTACTCCTTCGCCTTGTTCAGAGCTTGAATAAACTGATCCACATCCTCTTTGTTGTTATAAAGGTAAAAGCTTACTCGAGCTGTGGCCGGTACCCCAAGGATACTCATCAGTGGTTGCGCGCAATGATGCCCTGCGCGGATCGCCACACCTTCCATGTCCATGAAAGTGGCAAGATCGTGAGGATGAATTCCTTTCAATTCGAAGGAAATTACCCCACCTCGCATGGAAAGTGGTCCAAAAATGCGGATGTCTTCCATTTCTTTCAGCCTGGCGAGGGTATATTCCACCAGCTGCTGCTCGTGACGCCACACTGCTTCCATCCCGATGGCACTGAGGTAGTCAATTGCAGCGGCCAGGCCGATCCCTCCGGCGATATTGGGTGTACCGGCTTCGAATTTCCAGGGAAGCTCGTTCCAGCGGGCTTCTTCGAAGGTGACATCCGAGATCATATCCCCACCACTCAAAAACGGTGGCATTTTTTCCAGCCATTTGGTCTTGGCATACAACACACCAATGCCGGTGGGCCCCAGCATCTTATGGCCGGAAAAAGCCAGAAAATCGCAGTTCAGTTCTTGCACGTTAACCGCAAAATGTGGAACACTCTGTGCTGCATCGATGAGAATGGCAGCCCCGGCCTGATGGGCCCGTTCGGCAATCTCCCGAACAGGATTGATCGTTCCCAGAACATTGGAGACATGGGTAACGCTTACCAGCCGTGTTTTGTCTCCCAGAAGGGAATCCAAGCGGCCAAGATCCAGTGTGCCATCTTTTTCAATGGGCCAGTAGGCAATTTCAATTCCTTTCTCCTTTGCCAGCTGGAGCCAGGGGACTAGATTACTATGATGTTCCATCTGGGTTAATACGATGCGGTCACCCGGTTTCAGAAACGTGCGGCCCCAGCTGTATGCCACCAGATTGATGGCCTCTGTGCAATTGCGGGTGAAAATAATAGAAGCGGTCTCTTCGGCCCCAATAAAGCGGGCCACTTTGGCGTGAGCCTCTTCATAAGCGGCTGTGGCTTCTTCACTTAGCAGATAAGCCCCCCGGTGTATGTTGGCGTTGTACCGGCGGTAATATTCTGCGATCGCTTCGATTACTTTTGAGGGTTTTTGTGTGGTTGCGGCATTATCAAGATACGCGAGGCGTTTCCCCCGGATTTTCCGCATGAGAATGGGAAAGTCCCTGCGGATTTGCTCCACATCCAGTTCCTGTTCCTGCACGGCCTTTTTCTCACTCCTGTGCTTCATGATCCAGTTCAACGAACAGCTTTCCGTCTTCCACCACCACAGGGTAGGTAGCGAGGCTTTCTGTGGCGGGAAGGCTCAGTGCATCTCCGGTGCGCACATCAAATTGAGCTCCATGCATCGGACATTCGATCGTAAACCCTTCCAGCCATCCTTCCGCCAGCGAAACGTCCTGGTGTGTGCAGATTTCGTCGAAGGCGTAAAAAGCCCCATTAATCCGGCATACGGCGATCGCTTTGCCCGCCACTTCGAAGGCCCGGAGGCCTTTCTCTGGGATTTCGTCAGCGCGGCAAAGAAAATGGCGCTTTTTCATCCCTGTTCCCGCGCCTCATATTTTCTTTCCAGCTCCATACGGACGCGCTCCCGAACGGCTTCCGCTGGCAGCGCCTGAATCAATTCTTCCACGAATCCGTCAACAATCAGTTTTTCTGCCTCATGGCGGGATAACCCGCGGCTCTGAAGGTAAAAGACCTGATCTTCATCAATCTTGCCCATGGTGGCCCCGTGGGTGCAACGAACATCATTGGCTTCAATCTCCAGGATGGGCATGGAGTTTACATGTGCCTGACTGCTCAGCATGAGGTTCCGGTTTGCCTGATAAGCGTCCGTCTGCTGGGCGCTGCGGTGAACCTTGATCAGTCCGCGGTAGACAGCGCTGGCGGTATCCTGCAGGATGCCTTTGTACAGGAGATTACTCCGCGTCCGGTTTGCTACATGGTTTTGGTATGTGTTCATGTGAACGTGCTCATTCCCGGAAATGTAGTAGAGCCCCTGCATTTCGGCCTGGGAATGTTCTTCCAACAGCCGGATTTCCTGGTTGATCATCAGATTGCCGCCCCCGAGAAAGGCGGTCAGCCAGCGCAACCGGCTGTTCCGCGAAAGGGAAACCACCTGGGTCTGGTAGACAGCAGACTGGTGGTTCCAGCGGTTGAGGTTGGCCAGCTCCAGTTCACTGTCGGTCCCCAGGAATACCTCGATCTCACCGAGATTTAGCGGTCCTGTTTTACCGTCNGGCGAGACCCATTCCAGAATAATTTTCGCCTGGCTGCCTTTTCCAAGGACAAAAAGGAGATGCGGGAACAGGACTTCCCCATCGGAGCGGTNTTCAAAAAGAATNNNGATCGGTTTCTCTATCGCTGTTCCGTCCGACACGTAGAGAAAGATGCCGGTATTCCAGAAAGCCCGGTGCAGCCACTCAAAGCGCGAGAGCCCCGCAAGCGGTTCTGTGCGGAAAAGGTGTTCCTTTACCTCAGGGCGATCCAGAGCAGAGGCCAGATCTGTGAGGAGAAAGGCATTCTCTGAAATGCGTCCCGGGATGTCCACGAATGTAAAATGGTTACCGGAAAGAATGAGCAATGCGCTACGTTCTTCTTCGGGCAGAACGGCATTTTGGATGGCTGGGGAGAATTGCCGGATTGAACGGGCCTGTTGCGGCATGCGGGCCTGTTGCGGGATTTGCAGCGCCTTTAAAAAAGTACGCACGTTGCTGTGCCGCCAGGTCTCTTCCTTTCCCGTTGGCCAAGCCGTTTTTTCAAACAATGCCAGGGCTTCCACCCTCCGCGTTCTCAGCCAGCCAGGTTCTACGCGCTCTTCCGAGAAATGCAGGACCTGTTGTGCCGGGATCGAAAGATCGGTCGATATGAGTGTTGTATGTTCCATTAGCCGATGGATCCCTCCATTTGCAGTTCAATCAGCCGGTTTAGTTCGACGGCGTATTCCATAGGCAGTTCCTTAACCACCGGTTCAATAAAGCCGCGGACAATCAGGGCCATGGCTTCATTTTCGTCAAGCCCGCGGCTCATCAGGTAGAAGAGCTGCTCTTCACCAATTTTGCTCACCGTGGCCTCATGCCCGATTGTTACATCCTTTGCTTTGATGTCCATGTACGGGTAAGTATCAGACCGCGATGTGTCGTCGAGGATCAAGGCGTCACAGCGGACGCTAGCTTTGACATGGTGAGCATTCTCTTTGACCTGCAAGAGGCCGCGGTAGGAAGACCGTCCACCACCCTGACTGATGGATTTCGAAATGACCTGGGACGTGGTGTACGGAGCAAAGTGGATAACCTTGGCGCCGGCATCCTGATGCTGGCCCTTTCCTGCAAAAGCGATGGAGAGGATTTCTCCGCGGGCGCCGGGCTCCATCAGGAACACGGCGGGATATTTCATGGTGGCCTTACTGCCAAGGTTGCCGTCCACCCATTCCATGGTGGCATCGCGGTAGACCACGGCCCGTTTGGTCACCAGATTGTAGACGTTCATGGACCAGTTCTGCACAGTGGAATATCGCACCCTGGCGCCTTCGTGAACGATGATTTCAACCACGGCAGCGTGCAGCGAATCGGACGAATAGATGGGGGCCGTGCAGCCTTCAACATAGTGAACATAACTGCCTTTGTCGGCGATAATGAGGGTGCGTTCGAACTGTCCCATGTTTTTTGCGTTGATCCGGAAATAAGCCTGCAGCGGGATGTCCACATGAACACCCTCTGGGACGTAAATAAAGCTGCCACCGCTCCACACAGCGCTGTTGAGTGCTGCGAATTTGTTGTCTCCCGGTGGAACCACGGTCCCAAAATACTTTTTGAAAAGTTCCGGGTATTCCCGTAAGGCTGTGTCGGTATCGAGGAAAATAACGCCCTGTTTTTCCAGGTCTTTGCGAAGGCTGTGGTATACCACTTCCGATTCATACTGAGCGCCTACGCCCCCGAGGAACTTCTGTTCCGCTTCCGGAATTCCCAGGCGGTCGAAGGTTTTTTTGATGTCTTCTGGAAGGTCGTCCCACGTTCGCCCTTTTTTTTCCGTGGGTTTGATGTAGTAATAGATGTCATCGAAGTCGATTGTGCTCAAATCCACACCCCATGTGGGCATGGGTTTTTTCATGAAAATCTCCAGGGCTCGGAGACGAAAATCCCGCATCCATTCGGGTTCGCCTTTAAGGTAGGAAATCTCTTCGACGATCTCCTTCGAGAGGCCTTTTTTGGCCTTAAATACGTACTTTTCAGGGTCTTTAAAGCCGTATTTATAATGGTCAATGCCCAGGTTGACCGGGATCTGCTCAGCCATTTTGCGCCTCCTCAAGTACGGATTCAGAGCGATTAGAATGGATAAAGTCGTAACCCGTCTTTTCTAATTTATCGGCCAGTTCCTTGCCACCGGATTCGATAATTTTCCCGTCATACAGCACATGAACGTAATGCGGTTCAATATAATGGAGGATGCGCTGATAATGGGTAATAATCAGGATGCCGAGGTCCGGTCCTACCAGCCGGTTAACGCCCTCCGAAACGATACGCAGGGCATCGATGTCCAGACCAGAATCCGTTTCGTCAAGAATAGCATATTTGGGCTGAAGAAGTGCCATTTGCAGGATTTCGTTGCGCTTTTTTTCTCCGCCCGAGAATCCGTCGTTGAGGTAACGTTTGGCAAAACTGGGGTCCATTTTTAGCTCTTTCATCTTTTCGTGCAGGAGCTTGTGAAATTCCAGAACCGGAATATCTTTTCCCCGGACAGCATTCAGCGCCAGGCGGAGAAAATTGGCTACGGTTACGCCAGGCACCTCGCTCGGGTATTGAAAAGCCAGAAACAATCCCATCCGGGCCCTTTCATCTGGACTCAAATCCGTGATGTTCTGGCCATCCAGCCAGATCTCGCCTTTGGTGATCTTGTAGTTAGGATGTCCCATCAACGTTGCAGCCAACGTACTCTTCCCTGATCCATTCGGGCCCATTAATGCGTGTATCTCGCCTTTCTTGATTTCTAAATTGACACCCTTCAAAATTTTCTTATCATTAACCTGTACGTGCAGATCGACAATTCGCAGGCAATTTTCTTTTTCGCTCATATTAGGGCTCCTGATTTGAATCCGACCCAATCTAACATTAATAAGACCATTTTGGTCGGATTAAATATAGTGTAGAATGGGTGTGGTGTCAAGTTTTTTTGGGGAAAAGCGGATTTGTGCTATTTCCGGATGACAGCCAAAAAGTGGAATGTTATTTGCGGTTATTTCTGTACGCTTAAAAAAATTACCTTGTTTTGGATCATTTTGAAGCAGAAAAGAGAATCTTGTCTCAGGGTGAGACGCAATGATGCTCTCTACTTTTCAGGAGGGTAGGAAAATGTTGATGAAATTTTTGAGAGGGGAAATGGATATACGCCCGTTCCGTCTGTTTGGCATTCTTTTGCCGCTGGTTTTTGTATTTTTGCTGGTTGGAGCTGCTTTTGCCCAAGTGGATTCCATCTGGATTGATGTCAGCCATCCTTTCCCCATGACCATCGATATTGGGGATACCGCCTGGGTACGTTTCGACGCCTATTTCAGCGATAGTGATTTTGATACGCTGTTCATGCACATACCCAACCGACCTGCGTTTTTTCAGTTCTGGCGAGAGCGGCGCCTCCCCGGCCCTGGGAATTACATTTACGATAAAATCATCTTCACTCCGGGAATGGATGATGGCGGGTTTTATCCTTTCACGCTCATCGTGGGCGGGATCCGGAGGGATGGTACCATTGTCGCAGATACGTTGGTGTACGAGCTACGCGTTCGCCCCATGATTTTTCCTGAGCCAGAGTATACAGGCGGAACGACCAATACCCTTCGCTGGCTACCCTCCAGAAAATTGTATGATCAATGGATTTACATTCTGGATGTAGAGACCAATGTATCAATGCCAGCTCCACGCCAGCTCAACAGGGCATCGTTGGTGGAATTCATCAACACATTTGAGAATTTACAGCACGGCAAAAAGTACGGCTATTTTATTCTCGGGTTCACGAAGGATAGCGTTGTGGTGCATTCCGATACTGTTTATAGTATTCAGGATGCGCTTCCTCCAGACCCGGTGACCGTCGCTTACGGACATGAAGGTCCCGCCAAAACAGTAGATCTCTACTGGGAACCGGTATCGGATGCTACCAGCTTTGTTAAGGGTTACGTTGTGCATCGGCGGGCCGAAGATTCTTCATTTGTGGCTCTGGATACGGTATGGGTTCAGGGAAATGAAACACCGCCGCTCCATTACTGGGATAGCCCGGGTGATTTGATTGAGGGGATGAAATATTTCTATAAAATTACTGCCTTGGATGCCGGACTGAACGAGGGGGAAGGGATTGAATTTGGTCCGTTTATTCCTGATGCAACGCCTCCCCCTCCACCGGTTTTTTACTGGCACACGGGCTATGGATATGATTATGAAAGTGATTACACCTCTCCGCAGCTGAAGGGGATGGGGTATGGACACAAAACCTGGTACAAGCGGGGGCTGGAAAATACCGTCTATGTGTACAATCCCGTATATCTACCGCAGTTTTCCGGACTTTTTCGTGCCGACTCTGTCCGGTTTCAGGCGGTAAGGGATAGCTCAAAATTTTTTGAGGATGAGTGGCAACCCGGGATGCAGTTTTTTGAATCCTGGTCTTCGCCATGGATATCGGTCGATGATGTGTCCGATAGCTTGGTGGCATATACATTTGATTTTACCAATGGCGGAGCCAATCCCTTCTGGTTTGTCCATAGCCATTTTTACAAGTTCAGGGCCCAGTTCAAAGATCGTGCAGGCAATGTGAGCGAGTGGTCCCGCGTAAATGAGCAGGGGTGGCTGGTGGGAGCGTATCAAGATGCTGCGCCACCCGCTGACATTCCTTTCCTGCAGATGTATTTGTTTGAGGATTCCACCCGGCAGGGTGGGGGATATGTCCGACTCCACTGGCAAGCTGCTATTGATTCTGTTAGCGGAGTAGGGTATTACCGTGTTTTCCGCCGGCTGGGCCAAACCGGCGAGTGGACCCTCATTGATTCTGTCCAAGCCGCATCTGGAGACAATGTGTATGAGGAAGATTTTGCGGATGTTCCCGCGAGTGCGCAGGTTTTCTACCGTGTAGTGGGCGTTGATCATGTTGGCAATGCCCGGGAAGTGGAAGATACCCGATGGGAAGTGGGCGGGCGGTTACCCATCCCACCGGTTCTGGTTTTTGCTGATCAGTACCCGGAATTTAATGGCAGGCTATATACCCGATCAAGTCAGATCCAGGTGCAGTTTACCCGGTTTGATCCAGCCGGCGTGCAAACGCTTGTCCTCTTTGTCAACGGCGACTCGTTGCTTCTGGACCCGGCCCAGTTGCAGGTGAATGTACCGGTTCGGGAAGGTGTAAACCGTATTTATGCGGTTGCTGTTTTCGATGATGGAGCACGAAGTTTGCCATCAAACCGCCTGGAAATCTGGCGTGACTCAGCAGCACCCGCCAGGCCCGCTCTGTTTGAGGCACGGGTTGATACCGGAACAGCAGGAGACATTTACCTTCACTGGGCCGCCGCAGCAGATCGTTTGCCCGTGCGTTACCTCCTTTTCCGTCGGGAAGCCGGAACATCAACATGGACCGAAATTGGCCGGATCGATCAAACAGAATTTGTGGACCGGTTTGTTCAGCCATCCGGTTCGACCTTGAGGGCTCTCCAGAAATATGAATACCGCATCATCCCGGTGGATGCCTTGGGCAACCGGGCGGATACCAGCGCCGTTGTTGCCAGCAGCTATTCGAACCGGGCTCCTTTGGTCAATCGAGTTCACTTTTTCGCGGATAGTTTGCAAATTGCGTGGTCCTATCCGTCCTATCCGGACAGTTGCATTGCTCCGCGAGACTCTCTCCGCTTTGATATCCGCATCTTCGCAGGGTTGGCCGAAGTGGATCCGGATACATCACAGTTTTTCCTGCAGGAAACCGTAATCGGCCGAACGGATATCACTGTTCCCATTGAACCAGGGAACATCTACTCCGTATATGTGAGAGCCATTGAGCTGGTTTCTGGAGAATTTCGCGGGTCGGCCTGGAGCATACCGCGGCGGGTTGATACCGGGCGGAGCATTATTCCAGCTGTGGATACGCTCTTGACCCAGTACCAGCCGTTCGATACCACCGGCATCTACGTTTCTTGGGAAGAGTACTGGAAACATCCTTTCTGGAACGACCATTCCACAGAACTGGTCGCTTATGTGGAGGTGTTCCGCTGGCAGTCAGGGAAGTCGGATACGGTAAAGTGGACGTTCTGGACGGAAGATACGGTATTTCAGCAATCCGGTTTTATGGATCAGACCAATTTGCAACCCAATGCCCGGTATGTCTATCAGGTTATTCCGTACGAACAGAAGGCCAATGATCCGCCCAGGTATGTTCCGGCTGGGAACGATAGTGCCCGGGTGCTGAACGATACCAGTATGGTCCGTAATTACGTAGACCGTGCTTTTATTCCGGTGCTGGATCATTTGTATTCGCGGAATCCGGTTACCGGAAAGAAATACTTTTCGCTGGTGGGGGACGGCGATTCATTGCGAGTTGAGTGGTTCTGGGTGTATGAAGAGAGTGGGATCAGGCGCGAAGCAGGCCGTGGCGATTTCCGCGGTGCGGAAAAACTGGAAATTTATCTGGCGAATAATCCTGAATTCCGAAATGATCCGGGTTACAAATACTTTACGCGGAAGAAAGTGCTGCGAAAAAGTGAATTGACAAATGTGGATGATTTTTATTATACTTATTTCACAGGACTTTTAGACCCGGATTCATTCAATCTATACGAGGGGAAATCCATCTTTGTAAAAATTAAAGCATTTGATCGGTGGGGACATAGTCCACTCTATCCTTCCACCGCTGAAATTGATGGAGTGGAGGAATTGGTTCTGGATCAAACTCCACCCACTGCAGTGCCGTTTGGATTCCGGGTCCAATCGACTCAGGATACTACCGAGGTTGCCCTGGTGGATCTTTATTTTCATTGGAGTCCCTCTACCGACCAGGTGAGTGGCCTGCGGCGGTATGTGCTGCAGATTGAAAGCCGGGAGAATGGGAAGGATTCGCTTCTTTATGAATATCCTGATATTTCCCCGGAAGATACCACATTTGTTATTCGGCGCTTTGAACTGAGTGACTTTTATTTTGAACATCCTGTGTTCTTCCGGCTGTTCCCTGAAGATTATGCGGGGAACCGGAATACGGAGATTCCACCGCTGGAATTCCGCTTTTTTGAAGCGCCACAGATTATTTCAGCTGCATGGGCGGATACCACGGGAAGAATTGAGCTAACCTGGACAAAAGTGCCGGCAGCGGACCGGTATTTGATTGTCTGGATGGGTGACAAATCCTATTTCAGTGACGAATTGCGCAATTCGCCGGCTCAGCGGGAATTTGTGGATGCCCACACTTTTGATCCCGATACGATCCGCTACGTGCTGAACCGGGCGTTCAATCCGGCGTCCAGGTGGTTTTTCCGGATGCTGGCACAGAAGGGGGACCGATATGAATCCAGCTGGTCCAATTTCATGGAGCTAGCGCCGGTGTCCGGAAGTTCCAGCAAAAACCCGATTGCCGGACTGGAGGAGGAAGCCGAACTGCCATCAGAATTTGCCCTGTACCAGAACTATCCCAATCCGTTCAATCCTTCGACCACAATTACGTTTGATCTGCCGAAAGCGGTGCGGGTCAAAATTCTGGTGGTGGATCTGAATGGCCGCATTGTCCGGCGGCTTCTATCTCAGGAGCTTCCGCCTGGCCGACATCAGGTGATCTGGGATGGAACGGACGCGCAGGGTAGACCCGTTGCTTCCGGTGTTTATCTGTACATGATCCGTGCGGGAGAGTTCCGGCAGATGAAAAAGTGCTTGCTCCTCAAGTGACGAATCGGTATAATTGAGCTATGCGGTGTTCTTTCAATAAAATGGCCCTGCATGTTGCAGGGCTCCTTTTCACGTTAGGGGTGTTTGCTTCTGCCAGGTCTCAGGATACCATCCGTCTGCTTCCTGAGCCAAAGGTTACAATGGGAACGTGGAACCGCGTTTTTTCCAATCAGGTAACCGGGCTCAAAACTTTCATCTACAGATTGCAGGGTAGTGCAACCTGGGACACGGCCGCCGGAATGGGAGATCCGTCGGAGTACTACAAGGACTTTTTCGGGCTCCTCCACGGAAAAACGTACGAATACCGGGTATTGATGAACGGCCAGCTGTCCAATATAGTGTCTTCCACCCAAGATGCACGCCCGCCTGTTGTTTTCGATAATCTCAAACGCGTATTTGTCAGATGGAACCCGGTGCCGGTGGCCTTTTCGGCAGTGGATTCGGTTTCCGGCAGCGTGAAACGGGTTGTCCTTTACATGCGGCCGGGGCATAATGTGAGTGCTCCCTGGGATTCGGTGGCCCAGGTTCTCTATCCGGGCGGGAGGGTTGCGTCTCCCGCAACGCCCCTCATTGATACTGTCTATTACCAGGTTCCTCCCGGCATTGGCGATGGGCCTTTCGAATTCTACCTTGCAGCTCAGGATACAGCCTGGAACCCGGTGCATCTCCCTGGTTCCGCCTTTTCGGGGAGTGAAGGTAATTTTGCTGCTCCTCCGGATACCGCCCAAGCGTTAATCCAGATTTTTCTCGACACTCACCAGCCGCGCTCGCTTCTGAAAAATGGGATGAATCGCTACGTAAACCAGCAAACATTTGCCGTTTCTTATGCGGCCAGTGACTCTTTTGCGGGAAGAGAGAATTTTCTGGGGAGCGGAGTGCGGGAAATTCGCCTGTATACCGGTTACAAAATGGAACCGGGAGCCGCCTTTTACCTTTATCGGGATTCTCTGTTCGCTCGGACGCTTCTGCTAACTCCGCTGATTTCTGCAGAAGGGGTATTTCAGATCAGCGTGAACAAAGACGGTTACTACGAATTTTACTCGCTGGCAAAAGATTCCGCCGGCAACTGGGAAAACAACGGCCAGCCCAAAACGGACGTGTCCTATCTCTTGGTCGATTCTTCCCCTCCACGGTTGGATAGCTTGCAGGTTCAAGAATACGGCGACACTACAGGACATCCCGCCAAACCGGGATGGACCAAATTGCCAACCGTTCTGGTGCAACTGTACGGCATAGAAGATGTACCGAAAGACGGTTATTTTTCCGGCATAGATTCCATTTGCATTGCAGAAGACAATCTCCTGGTGAAAAACCGGTATTGTGAAGTCGCACTGGCAGGGGATAAATCGGTTGTCTATACCCTGTCTACAACGGCAGGGGCAAAAACGCTCTATGCGGTTGCCAAGGATAAAGCCGTCAATCTTTCTCTGCCTGTAAGTCAGCAAATTGTTTATGATCCGATTGCTCCGCAGGTGGATCGATTTCAGGTTCTATCGCGGGCAACGGCACGGGATCAGGTGCCGGTTTCGGTCCACGTTTCGGACAATGGTGTCCTGGATTCTCTGTACATTTGGGTGGATGATGTGCAGGTGGCCAGGTCATCGCTTCAGGGGCAGAGCTTCTCCGATACGATCTCGGTAGATCTTCCCGCGGCGCAAGGATGGCATGTTGTAAAGATTCAGGTGAGGGACCGGGCCGGAAATGTAAGTACTGCTGCCGAGGATTCTGTTTTGAAAACCTTTCAGGCCGTCCTGGTAAATCTGAAGGTTTTTGATCTGACCGATTCCACTCGGTCGTTTTTCAGGGCCGCGCCCTCGTATACGGACAATCCACTGGTTGGGGTTGCGGTCACCTTCCGGGGAATACTCCAGGCATTTGAAATATCCGAGCAGACCAGTTTTGCCAATTCAGTACGCTTTCAGCGTCCCTTCCAAATAATCCGAGCTACGGCGACGGATACGACCGTATTTGTTACTTTCGCCCTATCCCAGGAAGAGGGCTGGAAAACGCTTTTTGTTCGCGGGTTTGGTCCGGAACTCTCCGATACCACAGCCGTGCTTTCCGAACGCATCCGGCTCGATTTGACGGCTCCGGTGCTGTCAGGAATCCGGGCTTATCGGGTTATTGGACCTCAGGATACAACATTTGACCATTTCAACAGTCGCGATATACGGCTTTCGCTGAATGTGAGTTCCGGAGATCTTTTTGCGGTTATGGTTCAGGAAGAAAGCCNGGATTCCGTTCTCATTCCTGCGGGCATCTGGATGGCGGATACGATTTCTTACCATCTGAAAACGCCTGATGATGGACCGATTCTTCTGCATGTAAGCGTCCGGGACTCTGCGGGAAACTGGAGCAATCCTGTAAACCGGACAGTTTATCTGGACCGGCGACTTCCCCAAATTAAGTCTTTCGGGTTCCTTGCACCCTATGTGTCGCATTTTACTCCGGAAGTGGCTGTGACCTGCTACGACGATACGTCCTTTTCGGCGGTCGGTGCGCTGGACCGCATCGAATTCAGCGAGAACCAGGCATTCGATCCAGCCGGCACAATCGTGTTCGATCTTCCGGATCGGGCGATTTTTTCCGGAAACTTCCAGATTCCGCTGACGCCTGTTTACGGGGTTCACACGCTTTATGTGCGTGTAAGAGACCGTGCGGGGAATTACAGCGATGTGGCCCAGGCACAGGTTGAGGTTGTTCAGGTTGTTTCGCCTGTAACCGTTCGCATTGCAGATCCAACCGATCCACAGGATGTACGGATGGCTGCATTTCCGGGGTGGACCAATGATGACTCTGTAAGAGTGGAAATAGCCTACCGGGGTGTGCTGAAGAAAATCCTGGTCTCGGCGGACAGCCTGTTCGAGTCTGATGTAAGTGTTTACGATCGGTGGACAGCGGTAAATGATTCGACAGCGCTTGTGTATTATTCTATAGCCGGAAAGAGTGGCAGGCAGACCATCTATATTCGCCTGATCGGGCCCAATGAACCCGACTCCAGCCAGGTCATATCTGGAGCCATTCAGGTAGACCGGACCCCACCCACGGTTGGAGCGTTCCAGCTTTTTCAGGTTCATGCAGGCGGGGATACCACCTTCCGGTATGTAAATCAGGTGGATATCCAAGGACAGGTTCTCGGGGCAAGCGAGTCGTTATCCTGGCTTGAGACCTGGGAAGATCCCCAGAACCGCTTTTTCCGTCCCTATCAGAAGGTTTTTGGCTTATCTCTCACTCAGGGAGAGGGGATAAAACGGGTCTATCTGGCTGTCCGGGATTCGGCCGGGAACTGGAGTCCGCCTTTTGCGGCGAGCGTTGTTCTGGATCAATCTGCACCTGTGTTAGGGCGTGTGATCTTATCCGATGTAGATATTGCTGGTCCTGCAGATAGTTCTTTGACCGACGATCTCCGGGTTGAAATCTCTCTAACCGCTTCCGACGCGCCGCCTGGAGCGCTGTTTGGTGTGCGCGTGGCTCAAGATCCTTCTTTTCAGAAGAACGTGGCATTTGTGCCCTTTTCTTCGGCCGGGGTGCGTTACGAGAATGGGTATTATCATTTCACTTATGTGGCCAAGAAAGAATGGTTGCAGCAGGGTCGTATTTTTTGCTGGGTTGCCGCAGTGGACAGTGCCCGAAATCTGAGTGCGTCTTTGAGTGATGGAATTTTTTACTCCAGCGCTCTTCGGATTGAGCTGACGCTTTATGATCCGGCTGATCCACAGGATTCCCTCTACAGTGGATCCAATCGGGTGCTTCTGAAAGTAAGGCCGGTTTCCGGTTTTTATGAGGAAATTTCTATTTCACCGGTGCCGGGGCAGTTTGCGGACTGGAGTCCCGTTCCGCCTACCGAGATATATCATGGAGAATACATTTTTTCCTCCGAGAAATCGTTTTTTACGGGACGTCTATATGCCGCTGCCCGGAACTCCGCGGGGCAAATGGCCGTGGATTCGGCCCAAATTATCATCGACCGTGTTGCACCACAGATAGTATCGGTGGTCATTGAAGCGTATACACCGCCGGGAAATCGTGAGGTTACGTATAAACAGCACGTGAGTGTTGTTGTTCAGGCTCAGGACACGGGCAGTATCCATGAAGTCCAGGTTACGGAAGACTCTACGTTCCGGACAAAAAGTCGCACAATTTTTGATCCACCGGGTGCATCCAGGGTTACTGATCAAACGGACCTCGAACTCTCCCCTGGAAATGGCCTAAAAAGAATTTATGCCCGTGTGCTGGATTTTGCCGGCAATTATAGTTCCGTTGTTACGGCGCAAATTCTGGCGGATTACGATCCGGTGGGGAAGATCACCAATCACCCGAATCCATTTAATCCTCTGCGGGAGAAAACAGAGATTGTTGTGAAAACGGACGGCCAGACAGATATTGTGGTGAAAATCTTCGATTTATTTGGAAATCTTGTGCGCGAATTTCGCCGAAATAGGGGCGAGGTGTACAACCGGATCCTCTGGGACGGCCGCAACCAGAACGGAGAAGTTGTGGCCAATGGCGGCTATATTTGTGTGATTCAGCTCGATAATAGGGTCTACAAGAGGAAAATTGCGGTTATCAAGTAGAGCGTTGATGGCAAAATTCCGAGACATTGTTTTAAGTGTGACCATTTTCGCGGGTGTTTTTCCGGCAGGCCAGGCGTTTGCCCAAGGGGCCGGACAGGCCGGCGAATTTTTGCGGTTTGGCGTGAATGCCCGGGCCCTGGCAATGGGAAGAGCCTTTACCGCAGTAGCTGACAATGCCAGTGCTGTGTACTGGAATCCTGGCGGTCTTATCGAATCCATCCGTCAGGGAATCAGCCTCTCCCTGATGCAAAGCCAGGTGTTTGACGACACGCGGTTTCAGTATGTGGGACTGGCGGTTCCCATCGAACTGTTTATTTCGCCGGAATCGGAAGCTGCCGGGGCACGCGAGCTACGGCGCTGGAATGTTGGTGTGGGATATGTGGGATTGAGCAGTGATGGGTACGAAGTGAGAGATGCCGAAAACAGGCCCACAGGCCAGACCTTTTCGGATGTACAATCCGCTTTTTATGTGGCTATTTCGCGGGCGTTTGCTTTTGGGAATCACCGTTTGGGTGTAGGTGTGAATGTTAANTTCATAAAACACAGCCTGTTCGGGTTTTCTGGCNGTGCATCCTCTGTTGATGTGGGATTCAAGTACCTGCCGTCGGTGGACTGGCTGGAGCTTGGAGCCACTATCCGCAATGTAAACAAGCCTGATCTTGGGTTTTCAGGAAGAGGATCGGACCCTGTCCCGGTTTCGGCGCGCCTGGGGGGCAAAATACAGCCGCGAACAGGATGGCCTCTAATGGA
>MTOL01000448.1 GCA_002011685.1 Deferribacteres bacterium JdFR-76 | reverse complement strand
CACCGATGGCTTCGCTGAAGAAATGAATTTCTGTCTGGACTGTCAGGCGTGCCAGACGGTTTGCCCGGCTGGCGTGCGCTATGGGCGGCTGGTGGAAGCTTCTCGTGTGCTGGTTGCCCGCTCCGGGAAGGACCGCGGACGATGGATCAAACGTTTCTTTTTCCGGCGGGTTTTTCCGCATGCGGCACGGCTCAAACGCATATCAAAGTGGTTGCGGTTCTATCAGCAATCTATCCGTCCTCTGCTCAAAAAAACGGGTGTTTTCCGGTGGCTCCCTGCAAAACTGCGAAACATTGAGCCTCTGGCCCCGCCGGTTTCTCCTTTCTTCTCCGACGAAATTCTCCCGGAGTACATCCGCCCGAATGGCCGGGTGCGCTACCGGATTGGGTTTCTCCGCGGCTGCCTGATGAATACGATGTTTGCGGATATCAATCTGGATACGGTAGAGGTCCTGCTCGTCAACGGGTGTGAAATCTGGAATCCGGCCCATCAGGTATGCTGTGGATCGCTGGCAGCCCACAACGGGGATTTTGAGGTTGCCCGGGAGCTGGCGCGAAAGAATGTCGATGCTTTTTTTCAAACAGAACTGGACGCCATTGTGGTCAATTCCGCCGGCTGCGGCGCCTTTATGAAAGAATATGGGGAGCTACTGGCGGACGACCCGGAATATGCCGAAAAGGCCCACCGTTTCAGTGCGCTGGTTAAAGACGTGCATGAATTCCTGGATGGAATTGAACTGGTCCCGCCCGAACACCCGGTACAGGAGCGGATTACCTACGACGATGCCTGCCATCTGATCCACACCCAGGGCATTTCGGAGGAGCCGCGGAGGTTGCTGCGCAAAATCCCCGGGGTCGATCTTGTGGAGCTGGAAGAGGCTTCGTGGTGCTGCGGAAGCGCTGGAATCTATAACATCGTCCATTATGAAACCTCCATGCAAATATTGGCGAGGAAGATCGAGCACATTCTTGAAACCGGAGCACGGATTGTGGCCACCGGAAACCCCGGATGTTTGGTTCAGCTTCGTGCTGGCGTGCGGGAACGCGGATTGCCCATTCGGGTCGTGCATCCAATCAGTCTGCTGCGGCAAAGTTACGGCGAGAGGGCCCGGTATTTTGAAAGGGGAAACAGTGGGGATGCCCGGGATTAACCGCTGTCACTTTAGATGGATGCGGAGAAGAACCGGCGACGATGAGCTCGTTCAGGTACCGGCCCTGCCTTGGAGAAGGATAGGCCGTGCGAAAGTAGGCGCTCAAGTGACAAAGAAGAGATCTGTCAGCTGAATTGGGGAAGATCTGGTAAGTATTTTGGGAAAAAGGCAAAGGAGGAAACAATGATGAAACATGGGGCGGTTCTGCTGCTCTTTTTGCTGATATTGATGTTTGCTTTGCCGGCCACCAGCCAGGAGCCAGGAAGGTCACCGCTTCAGCTGGATGTGGATACAGCCGTGAAATTTTCCAAGCTGGCGCTGCGCTGCATTCAAAAAGAATTTCCCAACAAACTGGACCATGTAATGAATGACACCTCTGAGGTTCGCCGGCCTCGCGAGCTTCACCCTGCCTTTTATGGCTGCTTTGACTGGCATTCTGCTGTTCACGGGCACTGGATGCTGGTACGCCTTTTGAAGACGGTGCCAGACCTGCCCAACGCCGGAGAGATCCGGAAAGCGCTGGGGCGAAACCTCACCCGGGAAAACATCCAGATGGAAGTTGCGTACCTCAATCAGCCCAACCGCAAATCATTTGAAAGGACCTACGGATGGGCCTGGTTATTGAAGCTGGCCGAAGAGCTGGAAACATGGGATGACCCGGATGGCCGGCGCTGGGCGAAAAACCTGCGGCCCCTTGCAGATGCCATTGTCCAGCGGTACCTGGACTTCCTGCCCAAGCAGACCTACCCGATTCGCCGCGGTGTTCATGCCAATACGGCCTTCGGGCTGATCTTTGCCCTGGATTACGCCCGAACTGTGGGCAGAAAAGACCTGGAGACACTCATTTTAGAGAAAAGCATTGAATATTACGGAAAGGACCGGTCCTGTCCAGCGGAATGGGAACCAAGCGGGGACGATTTTCTTTCTCCGTGTCTGGAAGAGGCAGATCTCATGAGGCGGGTTTTGCCGCAGGAAAAATTTGTAGAATGGTTTCATCGCTTTCTTCCGGGGCTGGCGGAAGGGAAGCCGCAGAGTTTGCTGAAACCGGCCCATGTGAGTGACCGCAGCGACCCGAAAATTGTTCATCTGGATGGCTTGAATTTGAGCCGTGCCTGGTGTATGAAGGGGATCGCTTCAGCGCTTCCGGCCGATGACCCGGCACGGGCGGTTCTGATCCGTTCGGCCAGAGAACACGCCCGTGCGGCCCTTACATATGTAACCAGCGGCGATTACGCCGGCGAGCACTGGCTTGCTTCTTTTGCTGTGTACATGCTTTCTGTGCCGGAACCGTAAAAAGCAGATTTGTAGCAGGAAGTGACCGCAGCTCACCAGAGTATCACGCTCACAGGGGCAAATCTTGTTTCTGAAAAGGCCGTCAATTTTCAGTAGGTCGCTGGGATTCGGCGCTGGCGGGAAAAGGCCGGGTTCCGGCTTTTGTTTTCGGGGAACCGATTAAGGAAAGCCGGATACCCCTGGGGGAAAAGTTTGCCCGCCGGAGCCATCTTCATCTCTGGAAGATGAAGGAGTGGCTTGATTTCCGCTTTGCTGGAAATCAAACCGGGATACTCCCTGCCTGGGGTCAAGAAATATGGCCGGAGATCATCCGAGCGAAAAAAATCACATCCACTGCGAAATTGCTCATTTTTTCTTGATTTTCCGTCGCCATCTGCTTAAATAACGGGTGTCTTCGCAGGAAGGGGAATTCGAGAGGCGCACAGGGCAGAAGTCCAGCGGAAGTTTGATTGTTAATCGGCGGACGGAGGCAGCTTTTGGATCAGCTGTACGGACAAAGCCCCTGGCGTTTCCTCCTTTCTTTTTCCGGGGTGCTACGAAAAGAGGGAGTTCTCCAATCACCGGTCTTCCCGTGGACGTTTTAAACCGGGGGGCAGGAGAATGCTGATCTGGCGACGGGATTTTTTTCCCCGGTTTGAAATCCGCCCTCCATGTTCTCTGAAAGCGAGGGCAGGGACAGACTCCGGCTGCAGTACCGACGATGGAGGGGCGATGGAATTTCAAAAAGCTGACGGTGTTTGATGGTTGCCCCTCCGGGTTCAGGTGCGGAGCGTTCGGTATTTTGCAAAAGCTGCACCGCATATGGAAAAATCCAATGGAACATGCCCGGGAGAAGATTCCCCAAAAAGATTGCAAAAACCGAAACCCAGGGAAAAGAACCACATTCGCAAAGAGGCCAAAAATAAAAGGCTGGTGATGAAGTTGATCGATGATGAGGGAGAGTTTGTTCGATGGTGAGACGTGAGAGGAGGAAGACCCCATGAGGATGAATTATTTTCTGTGTTCGTTCCGTCCTGTCTTTAATTTGATCCGGCCGCTTTTCTTGCTCTTTGTGCTGGTTTCCGCTGTTCAGGCGCAACAGCAGTATTTTCTGGTTCGCGTTTTTGTCGAAACGGATCAGGAGCTTCGTCAACTGGAAACACTGAATGTGGATTTTGCTTACCGCGGGCTGAAAAATTATGTGGACGTGATTGTCACGGAGCAGCAGCTGAGGGAAATCCGGTCCAGGGGGATGTTTTACAAGCCTCTCCCGCCCATACAAAAGGCCAATCTTTTTGATCCGGAATATCATACGTATGAGGAGATGAAAGCCGAACTGGATAGCCTCGCAGCTCGCTATCCGGGGCTGGCGATGGTTGTGCAGATTGGGGTGAGCCAGCAGAAGAAATATCCCATCTGGGCCATCAAGATTTCGGACAATGTTCAAAAGGATGAAGATGAATTTACTGTCAATTTCGATGGAATGCATCACGCAAGGGAGCCCATTGGGATGGAAACATGTCTGCTGCTGGCGCGCTATCTGCTCGATCAGTATGGCAAAGATCCGCTTGTAACCCGCATTGTGAATGAAACAGAGATATGGATTACGCCGATTTTGAACGTGGAGGGTTACAAATATCTTGTGGACCGGGATCTGAGCAATCCGTGGTGGCGGAAGAATTTGAGGGACAACAATGAAAACGGCCTCTTTGATCCTCAGGTGGACGGGGTAGACCTGAACCGGAATTATGACTATTACTTTGAGCGGGGAGGCGATCCCAATTTCAGCAGCTGGACATACCGGGGTCCTTACGGTTTTTCCGAGAGTGAGACCCGGGCCAAACGGGATCTGGCCCTGCGGGAGCGTTTTCTCTGTTCCATCACTTACCATAGCTATGCTGAAGAAATCTATTACATGAGAGGGGTGGATGGAGACACCATTCCGGAGACTCCCATTCTGGACGAGATCGCCGATTCTCTGGGTAAAATGATTCTCTCCCTGGACGGGGCGGGCCATTACCAGCCCGGCGGAACCACCTCGTCATCCAATCAGAGCTACCCGTGGATGTTTGCCGTGGCCGGAACGTATGAGTTTCTGATCGAGACCGGTACCGAATTTATTCCTCCGGGTCGCATCGCAAAGGCAGTGGCACAGGACAATCTGGAAGGGGCACTGTACCTGCTGCGAAAGGTCCTGCTGGGGCCCGGAATTGTGGCGCATGTCCGGGATGCTGTGACGGCCGAACCGGTGGAAGCCGAAGTAAAAATCCTTGAGTTCTACCGGCCTGGTCTCACGCCGCGTAAATCTGAACAGCGCTATGGCCGCTATCACCATTTTGCTCTGCCGGGAACTTACACCCTGAGGGTGGAAGCGCCCGGCTACCGGCCCGTGGAAATCACCGGGGTTCATGTGGGAAAAACCGGGTGGACCTACGTGGATGTGAATCTGGAGTGGGGCGGAAGCCCAGAGATTTCCGGGTGGATCATCGATGATGATACCACAGGTGCCAGCTCCGGAAATGGCAATCAACAGCTTGATCTGTCCGAGACGGTGGAACTGACCCTTCAGTTGACCAACCGGGGTAAAGCCGGGTTCGATTCTCTGATCTGCGAAGTGCGCAGCCAGACTGTGCGCGCCAGAGTTCTGCAGGGGAAAACAATATTTCCTCCGGCGGAAGTTCATGAAACGGTTCAGGCCCTCCGGCCCGTGGTGATCCGCGTGGACGGCTATGTGAAAGACGGGCAGCNGCTCCCGTTTCTGGCTATCCTGCAAACGCTGCAGGGTGACCGTTACGAAGCGGAATTTTCTCTGGAGGTGAAGGCGCCAGCGCTGGCTATCAGCAAGGTGGTGGTGCACGACGCCCAGGGCAACCACAATGGTGCCCTGGAGAGAGGAGAAAGCGGTACTCTCGAAATCGTACTGCGCAATAACGGGCGGGCTGCCGTTCATGCGGTCCGCAGCGTGGTTATGGACACCAGCAAGTTTCTCGAATTTTCCATTGATAAAGATACCGTGGATGTAGTTCCCGCTGGAGGCCGGGCATCTTTTTATTTTGAGGCATCCGTTCCACCTGGTGCGCCGGAGCTCTACACCGTTCCGATCACAATCTGGGGCACAAGTGCCGAGCAATACCGCTTTTCCCTGAAATATTTTCTCCCCCTACTTCCCGGCTTTTTTGACAATATGGAGTTAGGCGAACGCGGATGGTGGTCTGAAGTTCTGGGGAATCCCGCCAATTACCATAACGATTGGCAGTGGGGGCGTCCTTCAGGGAAAGCGGGAGGACAGGATCCATCCCGTGCTTATTCGGGAAACTACTGCTGGGGAAACGATCTGGGCGGAAACAACTGGAATGGATATTACCAGCATAATGTGGATATTGTCCTTCATTCGCCCGTGATTGACTGCCAGCATTTTGAAGGGGTTCAGCTGCGCTTCATGCGATGGCTTAATGTGCAGGCCGGTGATCTGGCAGAAGTCTGGGTCAACAACGAGGTTGTGTGGAGTAATCAGTACCGTGAGGTCAGGGATCTGGAATGGAAAATGCAAGAATTTGATGTTTCCTATGTGGCCGATCACAACGACAGCGTGGTTGTTTCATTCCGGCTGAAAACCGATGGTTTTGGATGGGCTGGCGGCTGGAACATCGATGACGTACTTGTGCGCGCCCGGAAAGTTACACACACCACCGGTAGCCCCGCAACCTCCGTGCCGAAAGATCCGGTTTTACTCCGGGTCTATCCCTTGCCTGTGAAAGCGAATTTGACCGTCGAATCCCATCTGAATCAGGCTGGAAGGATTCAGCTGGAGGTGTACAACCTGCTCGGGCAGCGGGTCGCTTCTATATTTGAAGGGGATGCCGCCAGAGGAAATCGGGTCTTTTCTGTGGATCCGCGGGCCCTCCGGCTGGCAGCGGGTATTTACTTCGTTGTATTAAGCTGGCAGGATAGGCAAACCATGCGCCGCTATCGGACCGTCCAGAAAGTCATGATTCTACACTGAGCCGGCGTCCATTTGAATGCGGAGATGGGAATGCGTTCTTTTTGAAGCGGCGGGAGGGTTATTCGGGAAATCTTTTTTCGCCATTCAGAGCGATGTGGCAAAGTAGGAGAAAAAGGACGTCCTGGCCAGTGCTTTCGTGCATTTGCGCGCGGAACGGGAAACAGAAGCTAAAACCGGCTGTTCAGCCTTAACTCGATTCCGCTGAACTCTGGAACGAATACACACTGGCCACTGGCGCATGCCAGACCGGCACGCCGTTTCCCTATAGAAATGTAAAGGTCGTGGGCCATTCCCAGCTTAATGTTTACGTTCAGCATCAGCCAGGAATGCCTGGGTTCGCGGGGGTCGCTGCTCCATTCATACTGTACGTTTGCCGCCAAACGGCCTGCCCGGCTCCAGCCCAATACGCCCAGAAAGTTTCGAAATGAGCGACCCATGAACTCATTGGTGAGTGTTTGGACCTGCACGTCTGCAGTCAGGCTGGTACGTCTGTTCAGATAAAGATCGGTTTCAAATAAGATGGTGTGGCGGGATTTATCCCCCACGGAACGGTCTTCGCTCCAGTCATAGGCGAGCCGAAATACGTGTCCGGCGGGCGTATCCTGCCTGATCTGCGCATACAGTTCTGAGAACCGAGTGTGGATTTCCTCTTTATGATTCGACGCCCGGGAAATGTTGATAATAAAGGAGGTGTTCGGCGCCGGAGACCAGGTCAGTTCTGTCTGAAATCCCTTTTCGTCATTGAGATTGACCTGGTGCGTGTGGCGGTTCAACAGGCTGTATGGGTGCTCTCGGATCAGCGTTGGGGGATTGTTGAAGCCCAGCGAAAACCAGCGGTAATCTTTATACTCTACGCTGACACCGATGTTATCACCAAAAAAGGAAAGTGAGGAGTAGATAGCCTGACCGTTTGTTCCTTTTCCTGCCCTGGAGAGGGGAGCTTCTCCGGCCACATCGATGAATAGGGAAAAGCGTGATGTGAGCCACTCAAACGCTGCGTTCAAAAAGTTTCGTGAGCGCAGAATTGTTCCGTAGGAGGCATTATGGCGCAAATAGCCTGCGTAGAGTTTGCCTGGAAAAAAGCCCTGAATGAATCCTTCGATGCCGCGCAAATTCTGTGAGGGAGACTGCCAGGAAGGTTGGCCGGAAAAGAGGGAGAAGGCGCCGCGTTCACCATTCCATTCCAGAAGAAACCCATCCATGTTGCGGTCAATTATAAAGTTCTGTTCAAATCGGTTGAGGGAGATTTTCTGGACCTCAAATGCGTGGAAGAGGAGACCGCGGCCAAAACGTTTGTAGAAATTTCCGAACCGCAAACGCAATCCACCATGGTTGATCTCGAAGTAACGCTGTGCCAGGGTGGCTTGTTGTTCGGGAACCTGCGAGGGCTGGTTGAAAACGATTCTCAGGCCGGTCAGGAAATCTCCAAGAAGATAATCTACATCCAGCCAGTTGCGGAAGGTTTCGCTATGATCTTCATCAGAAAGCCGGTATTCCATCCGGTTGGAGGCCTGATAGGAAAGCATCTGTGCTTTCGTCAGACTGCTGGTACAGAGAACAAAAAAGAGGGAACCAATGAAAACCAAGAAGTTGATTGAATCGCTAAAATCGTTCCGGTTCCGTCTGCTGCGCACGTACATCAGTGCTATTTTCCCATTTCAAGCTCTGAATCCAGGAGCTGCTCGATGGCCTTTTTCAGGTCTTCCTCATCACCGGGCTGGTATCCCTGACGCATGTAAATTACCCGACCATCTCTGGCGAGAAGAAACGTAGTTGGCAGGGCGTTTAATTTGAATTTTTGCATAATTCGATGATCGGGGTCCAATAGCACCTGGAAGCGGTAGCGCTTACCTTGAATAAATGGGCGGATTTTTGCCTGGTTTGAGGCGTCATCTTCGTTGATAGCCACGACCCATAGCCGGCTTCCGTATTTGCTCTGGATGTCGTTCAGATGGGGAAGTTCTTTCAAACATGGCTGGCACCATAGCGCCCAGAAGTCGAGTAGAACGGGCCGGGAGGCGAGCAGCTTGCTGAGCCGTACCAGCCGGCCCTCCAGATCTCGCAGCTGGAAATCGGGAACCTTTTTCTCCCGAATTTGCGAAAAAGAGTGGGGTGGATAGGCAAACACAGCAAGAACGACAAAGAGCCAGAGCAAGATCTTTTTTGTTTTTTTCATAACTCCGCCTATCGGACTTTCAGGAGTTTCAGGGATCTCGTTCCGGTTTCGGTTTGCAGAACTGCCAGATATACGCCATTGGGTAGAACGGCACCGTTCTCCATCTGGCCTTTCCAGCGGAGCCATCCTTCTCCGCTTTGTGATACTTTCACCATAAAGCGGGCGACCACCTGCCCCATCAGGTTGTAAATTGTGAGCTGGGCTTCCCGGCTGCCGGAAGCCCGAATGACGAACCGGGTTTCACTGCGAAAAGGATTGGGATAGCAATCCAAAAGGACGGGGCGTTCGGGCAAAGGTGAATCCGGCTCCTCGATCCCGGTCGGCAGATAGGATTCGATGATATTTTTGATCGTGCTTTCATCATAACCAGAATTGGTATAGCGCACGATTGTATCGGTATCAATGACAACGTTATGAGGGATATAGCCCATCCCATACTGATTCCATACGCTCAGGTCGGTATCCATCAGGATGGGGTACGTGAGTCCCAGTTGATTGGCCCAGTTCCGGACTGTGCTATTACTTTCGCGCAGGTCAATCCCAAGAACGATCAGACCACGGTCTTTGTAGGTTTTCCAGATGTTTGCTTCTAACCTCGGTGCCTCCGAGGTGCATCCCCCTCACCATGTGGCGAAGAAATTGAGGACGATCACTTTCTTTCCTGCGAAGCTGTAGAGCGAAACGCTATTTCCATCCAGATCGCTGAGGGTGAAATCTTGAACCTTCTGTCCCACCTGATACTGAGCCGGGCTGTTGGCCGGAATCAGGTAAGTAAGTATTGCGAGAAAGAGAAAAGGAACCGTTTTAGATTTGATTTTTCCCATATTGCGATCCTCCAAGTGATTTGCCACTTCTTGCAGTGAAAAGTGTTGCCAATCCACCCCTGCAATCCTAACATCATCTTACATTTTGCTGTCGCCTATGTCAAGGAATTTTTTTCCGTATTTTTAGTTTTTTACATAATATTTCGCTGATGTGTTCTCATTTGTTTCCGAACGTGTTCCGATGGATTTTTTCTTCATTTAATTCCTCTTTGGAATGAGGCGGTTTGGTTTCGGCCGGATAACCAATCCCTATGGCGGCCAGCACCCGGTAATGGGATGGAATGGCCAGCAGTTTCTGAATGTATTCCTCGGCTGTGTGGGTTTGGTCATGAGGGCGGTTGCGAATCTGTACCCAGCAGCTTCCGAGTCCGAGGGAGTGGGCTGTCAGGTGCAGGATGGTGGCTGCGATGGAGCAATCTTCAATCCAGACATCCGAACGGGTTTCATCTCCGCAGATTACGACGGCCAGCGCTGCATTTTGGAGAAATTGCGAACCACTGGGACGGGCCTCTGCCAGTTTCTGGAGAAGGTTACGGTTCGTGACAAAGATGAATTCCCAGGGTTGCAAATTTCGGGAGGATGGGGAACGGAGCACAGCCTCTTTCAGCTGGTCAATTATCTCCGGTTTCAGAGAACGGTTTAAGAACTTGCGGATGCTCCGGCGTGTGCGCAACAGTTCCAGCATGGTCTTTCTCCTTTTGCTTCAGTCAGAATCCCGTTCTGGCAGAATGTATGTGCCCACTTTGCCATTGGGGCCCGCCGCCCAGAGCCTCTGGCCGCCAGGGGCAACAGCCAACACGTGAAACCCCTCCGAAGAAACTTTTTTCCAGTTTCTGCCGTTGTCAGCAGAAAAGAATGTTCCTCTGGGTCCGGTGGTAAGCCAGCTATTTTCTCTCCAGAAACCCAGACTGATCACACAGGATTGGTAGGGAAGGGCTTTCTCGCTTTCCGTTTGCCATAATTTGCCCCCATTTTCTGTGAAAGCAAATGTGTTTTCCATCCTGTCCGGATGCCTGTAATCGCCACCAATAATCACACCGGACCCTGAAGGCAGCATGAAAACGGAAAAGGCGCCCGCGGAAGGAGATCCCTTCAAAATGGGCAGTGCTACGGCCTCCCAAAACCGGCCGCCATCTTCGCTGAAAAAATAGCGGGCGGCGCTGCCTCCTGTGACGAAGGCAATATTATTTCTGGGCCAGGCAAAAATGCATGTTCCGCTGGCTGCAAAAGCATATTCGCCTTTTTGGGCCGGAGGCATGTTTTGCAGATCAACTTCTTTCCAGGTCTGTCCAGCATCCCGCGTAAGGAACACGCGGAACTTCCCATCCACCGGGTCGCTGAATATGGCTCCACGGTGTTCATCCCAGAATGCCATACCGCTGCAAAAGCCGCTGGCATATGGGTTGGTCCAGATCTTTCTCCAGTGTTTTCCATAATTGTCTGTTTTGAACAGAACAGAAAGAGGGCCCGGACCGCTGCTCAGCAGATACGCTGTACCGCCAGGAAATGCATGCACATCGCGAAAATCCAGGGAATCGATCCCGGGGATTTCCAGGCGGGTCCAGGTTGTTCCGCCATCTTGGCTAAAGGCGCAGAATCCCATACTGCCGCTTACCCAGGCTTCGCGGTCGGATACAGCAGATAGTCCACGGAGGGATGGAGCTGTTGGAAGATACTGCACCGCCCAGTTCAGGGGGTTCAGGTCATCCTTGTTCGCTGCACAGCTGTACATGAAAAATACGAAACTCAGAAAAAAAGGCCATTTTTTCATCTTTATTCCTTTCAGCCATTTTTGCCCATGCCGGATGCGCAGGTTTCATCCATCCAGTTTGCGGGCCGTGTCAGCAATCAGATCTATCGCGCGGTCGATGTGCTCTCTNTGCGTTCGAAAACCGAGCACAGCGATNCGCAGCGTTGTGCGCCCATTGATCCGCGTCGATGAGAGAAATACCGCACCGCTTTTCTGCACGGTTTCAATCAGTTTCCGGTTTGCGGATTCCGGGTCCCGGTGTTTGGGAAGGTAGCGGAATGTAAAGATGGAGAGATCGGGGGGTGGTCCGAGTTCAAATCCTGGATGATCTTTCAGTTTTTCGTACGCGTAGCGCGCAAGCCAAAGTTTTTCTTCGAGGGCAGCCCGAAACAATGCGACGCCGTGATACTGCAGGGCCAGCCAGAATCGCAGGCCGCGGAAATGGCGGCTAAGTTCCGGGGAAAGATCGGCAGGCGAGGCCACGTATTGATCAGCCAGATAAGATCCATCCTCCAGGTAGGGAGCCCTGTAGGCGAACGCCTGTTCCAGAAGTTTGCCCTCCCGTACCAGTACAGCGCCCGTACCAAACGGAAGGAAAAATCCTTTGTGGGGATCCAGAATCAGCGAGTGTGAACGTTCGATCCCTTTCAGCCGTTTTTTCCCTTCTTCGCAAAGTGCAAAGGCGCCTCCGTAGGCCGCATCCACATGAAACCAGAGTCCGTATGTTTCAGCCACCGAGGCAAGTTCAGCAAGGGGATCCACGGCGCCGGAATCGGTGGTTCCGGCAGAGGCTACCAGGAAAAACGGGCGCAGTCCCATCCTCCGGTCCGAGCGGATCTGCTCTTCCAAAGCATCCGGCCGCATCCGATAACTGGAATCCAGCGGAATGAAGCGCAATGGGCAGCTGTGAAGTCCAGCTATTTTCAGGGCCTTGTGCACGGAGTGGTGGGTTTGTTCGCTCATATAAATGACAGCCCTGGACAGAGTAGAGGCATCCAGTCCAGCTGCTTCTCTGGCAGCGACAATGGCAGAAAGGTGTGCAATACTGCCGCCCGATGTCAGATCACCGTCCGCTTCCTGGGGGTATCCCACCAGTCCGGCCATCCACCGGACCAGGCTTTTTTCGACACGAACGGCACCGGGTCCTGCGAAGTAAATCCCAGCATATTTGTTGGTAATCGCTGCAAGCAGATCGCCCAGAGCGGCTGTAAACAATCCGGCTCCGGGAATAAAGGCCAGATNCCCGGGCGCTCCGGGTTTTAGTCCGGGCCGGTTCACAAGCCGTTCGAAAAGATCCAGCAGTTCATCCATTGAACGGCCAGTCTCAGGGAAACGGGCGAGGATGGAAAAGGATTCTTTTTTCAGGGCATCCGGGGAAACATATGTGGGCAATTCCGGCAAGTCCTGAAGATAGCATTCAACAAAATCTTTTACGGAACGCCAGAGTTTAGTTCGTTCTTCTCTTCCTGGGTCCAGCTTGCGGGCCTCCCTCTCGAGCTCCGCCAGTTTCTGAATGATAGACTCGAGACGCGTCTGTTCCGAAGCCATCTGCTCCTCCTGTGCTGTTGGCGATGAAATATATTAAGGAATTGTATCGGGAGAATCAACCCAATGGCGGGGGTAAAAGACTGTCCGGCAAAGAAAACGGGATGTATTCAGCAGGAGATGATTGCCCGGATTAGAGCGATTCGCAGATGACGGCAGGAATGTCTCAAACTTCTGGCTCAATTTTGCATAATCCGGTGAGAAGGGTTTCCTGAAGAATAGCTGTGAGGAAGGGGAACTCTGCAAGAGAGAAAAAATTGTTGCATTTTTGTTGTGGGTGGTGTAATTTTCGACTGGATAGTCGAAATTCGAATAGAGGGTCGAGATGAATGCCATTCAGCGCCGGCGTCAGCAGGAACGCGATGCCCGCATTGAAAGAATTCTGCGGGCGGCGCTTGCGGTTTTTTCCCGCCATGGTTACCACCTAACCAGTATGGATATGATTGCCGAGGAGGCCACCCTTGGTAAGGCGACCATCTATTATTATTTTCGCAGCAAAGAAGAATTGCTTTCTGCCTTACTGGAACGAGGGATTGACGAGACCCTTGCCATGCTGGAAGAAAAGTGGCGTCGCTGTGCAGATCCCATCTGCAAACTGGAAGCAATTGCTTATGTGGCCGCCGATTTTTTCAGCCGCAATCCCGATTATTTCCGCCTGTACAACTATTTGGTGATGCATCCTTCTCTGGCACCCAAAATCCTGCCGCGGCTGATGGAAAGGGTTCGGCAGAAAGTGTTACGGATTTCTGCGCTTCTGATGGAACTCAGAGAGAGCGGGCTGATGCGTGACCTTCCGGTGGAAGATGTCCTCTTTATTTTCGGGTCCATGGTGATGGGACTCGGTAACGTGTTCCGTGCGGAAGATCTGCACCGGATTTTACACAGGCGTGCAGAAGTTTTGAACGATATCCTGTTGCGTGGAATCCTGAAAACGGAATCCAATTCGGAGGGAGGAGAATGATTCGGATAACCAGGTGGGTGCTGGATCATCCGTGGCTGACCATCGGATCGATCCTGATAATCACGCTGTTTCTGGGATATTCCATAAAAAATATTGGGGTAGATCCGGATATTACATCGGCCCTGCCTCAGAACATCCCGGAAAAAATTCTCTACGACCGCATGAACGAGATCTTCCCGAGCAAGGATATGGTTTTCATTGCGGTCGAAAGCGACAGCCTTTTTTCGCTCCCGGTAATCCGCGATCTTTTTGTGTTGACGGATTCGCTGGAAGACCTTCCCGATGTGTATTCTGTGATGAGTCCCACCAACGTAAAGGTGATTACCGGGACAGAGGAGGGCATGGAGATACGGGAGATTCTGAGTGCTCCACCGGAAACCCGGGAAGAGCTGGAGGCGTTCCGCCGCACCCTCTACAGCAGCGATCTTCCGGTAGAAAACCTCATCGGCAAAAAAGGCCGGATGGCCGGGATTATGGTTTTTTTAAAAAACACTGTAAAGCCGGAAGATGCGGCAGAAGAGGTCATGAATTTCATCGAAAAGCGCCAGTGGCCCTTTAAGACTTATGTGACCGGAAAACCGGTGCTGACGGTTTTCATGGGGCGGGGGATTGCCCGGGACATGGGGCTTCTTTTTCCTCTGGTGATTGTACTGATCATCGTAATTTTGTGGCTGAGTTTTCGCAGTGCCCGAGGGGTGCTGCTGCCGCTTTCTGTAGTGGTAATCAGCAATGTGTGGACTCTGGGCATAATGGCGCTGCTGGGAGTTCCCATTAGCCATTCTACCAATCTGATGCCCATTCTGCTGGCATCCGTGGCGGTGGCCGATGGCATCCACATCCTTCACCGCTATTACGACCGCATCCGGCCCGATTTGAAGCCAAGAGAGGTGGTCTTGGCCACGATGGAAGAGCTGAACACACCAGTGATTCTCACTTCCGTCACTACGGCCATTGGGTTTCTGGCTCTCAATACCTCCCGGATCGGTTCCATTGGTGAACTGGGCGGCTTTACGGCCCTGGGAGTAATGATTGCCATGGTGTTTTCTCTTACCTTCATCCCGGCGGCCCTTTCCCTGATGCGCTTTCCGAAACGGCTGACGAAGAAAGAACACAATCCCATTATGCGGAAAATTGCAGCTGGCTATGCTGAATTGCTGGTGGGGCGCTACCGTTATTTTATGCTGGGGATCCTCCTGATCGTCGTGTTCTGCATTGCCGGATTTCCTCAGATTGTGGTGGAAAACAACACAGTCAATTTTCTGCCCAAGGGACATCCTGCTCGCGTTGCTCATGAGATGGTGAATGAACATTTTGCTGGGACAACGTTCCTCACTGTGATGGTAGAAACCGATTCAGCTGATGGAGTGAAGGAACCCAGGGTTCTGCGCGAGATGCTGAATGTGCAGCGATACCTGGAGAGCTTGCCACACGTGGGGGCCACCATGTCCATCGCCGATTTTGTCCGCCGCATGAACAAGGTAATGCATGCGGACGACCCAGCCTACGACCGCATTCCGCCGGATACCGTAATTGAAAAGGGCACCGATTGGGTATATGAAAACGGCCGCTGGGTGGAAAAAGATGTAACATTCAAAGTTCCGGGGCGGGAGCTGGTTGCCCAGTACCTGCAGCTCTATGAAATGTCCAGCCGGCCTGAAGACCTGGCCAACCTGGTAAATTATAATTACCAGATCACCCGGATCAATGCTTTTATTGATACGGAATCCAACAACGTGTTGCGGGAAATTGACCGTAAGCTGCGGACGTTTATTCACGACAATTGCCGTTCTGCTCGGATGGAATTGACCGGTACATCGGAGCTCTTTCTGGCAATCAACGATCTGATTGTTAGCGGGCAGTTTAAGAGCATCATTGTGTCGTTGCTACTGGTAACCCTTGTGGCTGCTGTCGCCTTTCGTTCCATCCGAATCGGCATCTTTAATTCCATCCCGCTATTCTTCGCCATGTTCTTCAATTTTGGCTTTATGGGTTGGGCCG
>MTOL01000452.1 GCA_002011685.1 Deferribacteres bacterium JdFR-76 | reverse complement strand
GGTAACCCATCGATTGACGATGCCGTTTTTCTCTGCCCGCCGGACGTTGGATTGGTAGGCCTCCAGTGCCTTTTGCTGAAACGGCAGGGCGAGTTCCTTAAGCTGATCTTCGTAAGCGCGAATTTCTTCGTCGGAAAGGCCGCCCGGAATGGGTGAGGTAAGAATGGCGTTGGCAAATTCTTCGAATATGATGCCGATCTTGTAAGAAGCCGCTGTTGTCCATTCTGCTACCCGGTATTTTGCTGCGGCGGTATATGCCTTTAATGTCGTTTTGAGTGCATCGGATTTGCGCTTCAAATTGGTTTTGAACGGCGGATCCAGTTGAATGGCAGAAAAGGCCAGATATGCAATTTCACCCAGCATGAACTGAGCTTGAGCAACGTAATAGGAATTTAATTTGGAGCGGTCCGGCGCTTGCTGGTAGATATCGACNGCCCTGCGAAAAGCGTTTTTTGCTTTTTCCACCTCGTCCTGTTCGTACCAAGCCAGGCCGATCTTGGTCTGAGCTTCCAGGGCCCGGTTCAGGTTGTCCGCTTCCACGAGATAAGCCTGGAAAGCCTCGATGGCTTCGTTCCATTTCTTAGCTTTGAAGTAGTTCTGTCCTGCCAAAAACAGGGCCAGAACCCGGTTTTTTGCCTTTTTATTTCGCAGCAGGGCGTAGTTGGTGGCAGCCTTTTCCCACTGTTCGATGGCTTCGCGGTACCGGGCAGCGCGCAGGGCACAGAGCTCAAACAGGCGGTTTTCCGGATACCGCCTCAGGAATTCCTCAAAAACGGCTGCCGCTTTGGCTTTGTTCCCCAGCAGCTCGTAGGTTTTTGCTGCCTCGATGAGGGCGCTCTCGGCCACTTCTGAATCCGGATACTTCAAAGCCGTGGCGGCAAACTCTTCCGCCGCTCTCTCCAGCTTTCCGGAGCGGCGGTACTTTTCTGCCAGTTTAAAATGGGAGGAAGCCATCATCAGGCGGGCTTTACCCACTACGGGCAGGCTGTCTGGCAGGGTTTTGGTGATGGTGGCGTACCAGGCTTCGGCCTGTGAATAGTCCTCTTCGTTGAAGTAAGCCTGGGCAATCATCGTTACCGCAGTGGCAAAGAATGGGCTATTCGGGTAGTTCCGGACTACCATCAAATAAACCCGGCGTGAAAGATCATAACGGCCGAGGTCGTTCAACACCTCCGCTTTCTTCATCAAAACTTCCACCACATGCGGGTTGTCCGGAAAACGTTCCACAAATTCGTTGGATGCAAGGATGAAATGCTGGAGGGACGAGTCCGGAACTTCCAGTGAAACATCCCCAATCAGGCCGTAAAAGTTGTGGATGGTAAATCGCACAGCGCCAGATGAGGCATTCTGCTGAGAAGCCTGGTAATAGCTCAGAATGGCATTGTAAGCAGCCTGNTCGGCGTAATCCGTATCCCCATATTTGCGGAANACCTGCGTGTAGTACGTTGCGGCTTCCTTATATCGGCCCAGTTCGTAAAGGCATTCGCCCAGATAAAAAGTAACCTTGTAAGCCAGAGAGTCATCCGGAAACAGGGCAAGGAATTTCCGGTATTGCTGAACTGCTTTCTCGTACTGCACATTGTTTTTCTGTTCCCGCCCCTGAAGCTGATGGTAGACTCCTTTCTTGTAAAGGGCTTCTTTCACCACCCTGAGGGTATTCACTTTCAGAAGGGAATCTTTCTGAGCGGCATACCAGCGGCTATTCGGTCCAAACGATGCAATGAGCTGGCCGCGGGCCTCGTTGGCCCCAGCAATGTCCCATTTCTTTTCATGCGCCAGGACAATGCGCTGCGCGTAGGTGGGAGCTTCCGGATCCAGTGGAAAGTGATTCAGGAGGTACCGGAAGGTGGCGATCGCTTCATCGTACCGGTCCTGGCGGAGGTAAATCTCCCCCAGCTGGGCAAGAATATCTTTTTTATATTTCTGGTACACCGGATCTGAGAACGTTTCGAGAAATTCAAATGCTTCTTCCGGATTCCCGTATTCGGCAAAGCTGATGGCGACGTATGTGGAGGCCTCCTTCCGTAGATCCGCTGCCGTCCGGTCAATCTGCTGTGTCTGCACGCGTTCCAGTGCGTCAATGTCTTTCAAAAGGTACATAAAAGTACTGATAGCTTCCGGATAGCGATTCAGGCGGTAGTAGGCCCAGCCCATTTTGTAAAGGGACATGTCGAAAAAGGGATTGCTCCACATTTCCGGTGTGACCAGCTTTTCGTAGTAGCGCAGCGCCTGTTCGTTGTCCCCCTTGTCAAAGTAATGTTCACCCAGGCGGAAATAGGCTTCTGGAACCAGATTGCTGTGCGGAACCTCCCGGATCAGGCGTTCAAAATAACGGATGCTTTCTTCGGTATTTCCTTCTTCCTGATAACAGAGGGCCAGCCGGTACAGAACTTTATCTTTGAACCCCACATCTGGGTAGTCGTCCAGAATTTCCTGGAGAAAGATTTTGGCCTCACGGAAATCCACCCGCGGGAGTACCGGCTCCTCGGCCAGTTCCTTTTGGAGGTAACGGTCGTAGGCCTTTTCGTATTCTTCCATCTGTTTTTCGAAGGCTTTCCGCGCTTTCTGGATGTACAGTTCAGAAAGCTGGTAAAGCACGGTTGGCGTGAACTCATTGCCTGCGTATTTGGCCAGCATCTGCTCGTGCTTCTGGATGGCCAGGTCCAGCTCCGCATCGGTCATGTCGCGGACCCGCAGGTCCATTTTCTTAATGGTGCTCTGCAAACGTTTCAGGCGGTCTTTCGGCCTGGCTTCCTGCTTCTTCTGAGCTGAAGCCTGAGCCGTCAGACCTGCCAGCAAAATGGTGGCCAACAGTGCTGCAAGGACCTTTTTCATTGCGTCCGCTCTTTCAGGTAAAGGGCACGTGAGATGCCGTATTCCGCAAAGCTGCGCCAGTCTTTGGTCCGGATCTCCATCCGCAAGCGGATTGCTTTAATGGTCTCGCTGAGCTGGTCTATCAGCTCCCTTTCCTTCTCGATTTCTTCCAGCAGACGCTGGCGCCTCTGGTTGAGCTTCCGGATCTCTTCCAGCATAAAGGGCGGAATCCAGTTCTTCTTTTCCGGCAGCCGGATGGTCTGGTAAAGTTTTGTCTCCAGCAAGATGAGATTCAATTTTTGCTCTTCAATAGATTTTTCAAAAATTCCCAGCTGTTTTTCGAGGCTGGAGTAGATACTGTCGTTTACGCTGGAAATGGGGAACAGGTTCAAGATTTTGCTGAAATAGAAGATGGATTTGTCATACAGGCGAACTTTCAAGTGCGCCTGTCCTAGCAGAAGGTACACTTCGGGAAGCGCGTAGAAATCGGGAAATTTGTTAACAATCGTTTCCAGCGGTCCGATCATCTCATGAAATTGCCGCAGTTTCAGGTAACACCAGGCCAGGGCCAGCAGAGCTTTCGGGTAATTTTCGTCGGTTTCCGAAACGGCGCTCAGGTATTCGATGGCTTTTTCGAAGTTGCCCGTTTCGTAGTACGTTAAACCAAGAACCAGTTTGGTCCGTTCCTGTAAAAGAACCCAGCGTTTGTACAATCTGGGTAACTGAAGGATGCGCTTGAAGTCCCGGATGGCTTCATCAATGTTTTTTTTTTGAGGTAAGCCTGTGCCCGGGAATAGAGGGCGTACCCCCAGTATTCGCTGTCTTCGCGGATAGCATTGAACGCCGAGATCGCTTCGTCGAATCGGTTTAAGTAGAGAAAACTCTGCCCCCCGTAATAGTAGATTTCGTCATCGTAAAATTCTGGGAATTTTTCCCGCAAAAGTGCCAGGTAATCGATGGCGAGATCGTAGTTTCCTTCCAGATAGCTAACCCGTTCCAGCCCCGCCAGGGCGTATGGGATTACCGGCGACTTCGGGTAGGTACGGATCAGGTATGTGTAAATTTTTTTGGCGGCATCGTACAGGCGGATGGAGGTCAGGCATTGACCGATCCGCAAAAAGGCCACATCCAGCCGGCTGAATTGTGGGTAGTAGTCAACCAGATCGATCAGCTCCCGCAAAGCCCGGGTGTATTGCTCTTCTGCGATAAGGTTTTCACTCTTTTGCAGGATTTTGGTNGCAGAGTACTCCATCCGGAGAGAATCCAGCTCGGAACGCTGCTGCGCGAAAAGGGCCGCGGGTAATCCCGCCAATAGGAGAATGTAAATCGAAAATCGCCAGGTCACGGTGTCTGTTCTTTTTTCTTTTTCTTCTTTTTCAGTTTTTCCTGCATTTTTTTCATTTCCTCCTGGGCCCGCACACGCTGGTCTTTGATGAGCTGCTGTTTTTTCAGCTCCTCCAGACGCTTTCGTTCTTGCCGCCGGCGCTCTGCTGTTTCCGATAAGTACTTGCCGACCGAAACGTACTTGGTGATGCCGACCCAGATTTTCCATTTGGCAATATCTTTGGGACGGAAGAAACTCTCTGGGACAACTTTCATGGTGTTGAATTCGCCGGCAATCGTCAGGATCAGATTGTAGGGCCCCAAAAAGGTTAGCCCTGTTGTGGCCACCTGGTAGTTTTGCTCGAAGGTTAATTCGGTTTTCCGGTTGAGGAACTGTTCCGTGTAATATTCGCCGTACAGAACCACATTTCCCAGGGAGAATTTTATCCCAGCCGCGAGGTAGTACTGGTCATCGCGGGCGGCAAAAAGGTTTTTGAGGGTCAAATGGCGGTCTATCAGTCCAGCATTGGCGTAAATTTTGAAAGGAACGGCAGAAACGTTCAGAAAATCAAGAGAAGTGTTGAGCCCGGGTTTCCAGGTTACGTATTCGCTGGTATACGGTTCGTACTGAACGTTGTGATTGGGTGCTGTGGGCAAAATAACAGTGTTCTGGAACGAGAGGGCCCAGAATTGCTGTAACCCCGTGGGGATGCGGATCTTAATCCCGATTTCCGTATCGCCTATAGGTCCCCAGATGTGGGCCTGATCGTCCTGATAAAGAACCAGCCGGGAGACGAGTTCTGTAAAATAGGAGAGGCCGTAGGTAGCTACCAGGGAAAAATGATAATCTTTGGCGAGACCGTTCACCTTTTTGAAGTAAGCTGAGCCGTAGGCGGAAACGTAAAGATCTCCTTTTCCAACCACCTGGCCATCCTGAACCCGAAGGAGCCCTCTTCCTCCGTGCAGGGATATCTGCGCCTGGGCCAGTTCAGGAACCAGAAACAGAAAAACAAGAGCGGAAGTGAAAAATCCTTTGAATTTCATGCCTCTTCTTCGCTTTTTCAGTTGCCTGTGAAGTCGACCTTCAATATATGGCTTTCCTTTTCTCTTATCAAGCGAAAGTGATCGGGTTCCAGCCTATTTCTCTGCCCTGCGGACCTTGTCTTCATACACTTGGTAGATCTCATCGAGCAACTTTTCTGTCCATTGTTTTTCGACAAGGAAATCGCGTCCGTCCGTTTCTACGATTTTTACCGGATGAACTTCCTGCCACCGCCGGATCCACTTTTCGTATGCCAGATTGAGCTGAAAAAGATACTCACGGTCGATGTTGCGTTCAATTTCGCGCCAGCGCTTGCGGATGCGGCTGAGCAAAGTCCAGGGAGACGCTCTCAGATAGAGCGTCAGGTCGGGAGAGCGCAGTGTTTTGATCACCGTCTCGTACAGTTCGCGGTAAGTCGCGTAATCCTCTTCGCTCATATAGCCCTGATCGTACAAGCTCTGGGCGAACACTTCCGCATCTTCATAAATGCTCCGGTCTTGGATAACCGGTACATCCATCTGGTGAATATGTTGATGAGCCTTAAACCGCTCTGTGAGGAAAAAGATTTGGGAATGAAAACTCCAGCGGTGCATGTCCTGGTAAAACCGTGGCAGGTAAGGATTTTCCCTGACCTTTTCAAAGTAGGCTTTCCAGCCAAAACGGTCGCTCAGAATTTTCGTCAGCGTCGTTTTGCCCACACCAATGTTACCGGCAATAACCAGGAAAAACGGTGGTTTTTCTACCATGTCGGTTCCAGTTTTTCCGCCCCGTTAACTTGCTGCAGCCATTTCTGCCCGGATGACTTATTTGCATTCCAACTCAGTTTGCAGAGATGCTCCAGGCGGAATAAAGTTAAAAAATCCGTGTCAAAACTCCAAATCAAAAATCTGCGCCGGAGCAGCGGCAGTTTGGGCTTCTCTTTTCCCCCTGATCCCTAAAAGGGTTTTTTGGCCGGAAGTTGTTCCTGCCGTAGAAAATCAGATGCCGGCTTTTTTTCAGGCTCCGATCTCTTCTTCTGCTTCCCGCAGCGCACTGAGAAATTCGCCGGGTGTACTGGCTCGGCGCATGGCCTCCCGCAGGCTTTTTGTTTTAATGAGCCGCGAGATGCTGGCCAGCGTGGCCAGGTAAGTGCGCAGCTCTTTCAGCGGAATGGCCATCAGAAACAGGTAGCTCACCGGTTTTCCATCCAGCGACTCGAAATCCACGGGCTGTTTTGTGCGAGCAAAAGCAATGAGAATACGGTCCACCAGATCCGTCCGCGCGTGTGGAATCGCTACCTCGTCACCGATGCCGGTGCTGCCAAGACGCTCGCGGTCCAGAACCTGATTTGTGAAGCGTTCCACATTGCGGATTTCTCCCGTGGCCTCCTGCAATTTTCCGATTACTGCCGTGATGGCCTCTTTTTTATTATGGGCCGGGATGTCCAGAAATACCAGGTTTTCGGTAAGCAAGCTGGAAATGCGCACGGTCTTTTCCTCCTTCCGTCTGCCGGTTGACTCCAGTACGACCGGTCATTCGCTGCAACTCGTGGCCTGTCTGGAATAGTATAAATTTTCCCGTCACAATTCAATGTGAATTGGCTGAGATTTCTTCCGATACCAAAATCGCCGGATTCCCTTCCGGGCGGCCAGTTCCCGTTTCAGCACGGGAAGCGCCTTCTCGGCCGTCTGTTCCCCGAGGCGTACACACTGATCGTAACAGTGAAAATCGGACCAGTGGAAGTCGCCAACAGGCGGCCGCAAAACAATGTCCGCCTCCTGCAGCAAATATTGCTTGTAGCGGTGGCTGGTAATGGACGTGGACCGGAAGATGACGTCCACAATGTTATTCAGAGGAGGATCACTGCGCAGGTCCTGGCTCACATTGACGGCTATGACAAAGGTGGCGCCCAGCCGTTTTGCGGCCAGGGTGGGCACTACCTGCAGCACGGCGCCATCCACCAGGAGCTGCCCGTTTTTTTCGAAGGGCTGGAAATAGCCAGGCAGAGCGGAGCTGGCCTCCACGGCTTCCCGAAGGTTCCCGCTGGCGAGATATACTTCCTGGCCGGTGATGAGATCCACTGCCACAGCCGCGAAAGGAATGGGAAGATCCTCGATTTCCTGATCGTCGATCAGAAAGTCGATCACTTCGCGCATCCGCTTGCGCTGAAAAATGCCACGGCGCGAGTAGGCCAGATTGATCACGATCTGCTCGCGGATGCGGTTGGCCACCTGAGCGAAGAAATTTTCTGCCTCCACTTTTTTTCGGAAGCGGTGCAGGGCACTTTCCTGGTAGACGGGGCTTTTCAGGAACTGCCGGAAGCGGCGTTCCACGGCCTCGGCGGAACCGAGCTGGGCATACATTGCACCGATCAGGGCACCAGCGCTGGTTCCCACTATCAGGTCCACAGGGATTTGCTCCCGGTCAAAAGCCTTCAGAACGCCGATGTGAGCCATCCCGCGGGCACCTCCACCTCCCAGTGCCACACCAATCCGCAGTTTTTTGAACCGGTCCGTCACGCTTTTCCTCCTATCGCACAATCAGGGTCTTTGCTGTTATCTGCTGGTCTCCCGCGGTGAAGCGCACAAAGTACACACCCGAAGCCAAATTTGCCGGCCATTTCCAGAGGAAGGGCCGTGATTTGCCGGTGAGCGGCTGCTCCCTGAACTGGACAACCCTTCGCCCCAGAGCGTCGAATATCTGAACCTTCATCGGTTTGGGTTCCGGAACATCCAGAAAAAAAATGGTTGTCCTGTTCTGCAGGTTGAGCTGCGTTCTCACCAGGGCAAACTTTTCGGGCCGTTCTCCGGGGAAAAGGTACTGAGAAGCGGAGAACGCGTCCACAATGCCGTAGCCGTAAAAATTGTCCGGATTGTCGGCCCGCGAGGCCGTTTGTGTGAGCGCTTCCCACACCTGAGCCGGCGTCCAGTTCGGGTGAATTTCCAGCAGCAGGGCGCACACGCCGGCAATCAGCGGTGCGGAAAAAGAGGTGCCATTGCCGAATTTTATTCCAAGGCTATCATCGGATTGCGCAAAGGCGTTTCCTACGCCCATGGCCATCAGGTCCGGTTTGATGCGGCCGTCAAACGTGGGCCCGATGGAACTGAAGGAAGCCCTCCGGCCCAGAGCATCCACCGCACCGGCTGCAATGACGCCGATGCCATCGGCCGGGCTGGTAATGTACGGCCATTCAGGGTTGTTGCCCTCATTGCCGGCAGAGGCTACTACCACAATCCCTTTTTCCACAGCCATGGTTGCTGCTTTTGACGTAACCATGGTGCGCCCGTCGAGATCAGAATACTGGTAGGCGAACCCATCATCAAAATCGCGATAGCCCAGCGAAGTGGAGATAACATCGGTGCCCAGACTATCTGCCCATTCCACAGCGGCGACCCAATTGTCCTCTTCAATGCGCGTCTCTGTGGGCACGTATTCGGTTTTTGCGAGGGCATAATCTGCGGCGTAGGCAGGCCCGATGATTTTACCCGGCCAGAACCCTCCGATGATGGAGAGCACCGCCGTTCCGTGAAAATCCTGATAGGGTGCGTCCTGTCCCTGTTCATTGCGGGTGACGGCGTCGTTATTGATGAAATCCCATTCCGCCACAACATTCAGGCTCTGGAAGGCACGGTGTTTCTGGTAGTGAAATCCGGTGTCGATGAGGGTGATAAGGATTCCTTTTCCGGAATACCCGAGATCGTGCAGTTTGGGTATGTTGATGAGGCCCACCTGGTCGTAGGAGAGGCCATAGTCGAATGTGTGAGGCGCAGCGGGAAGCCGTTTGCGGAAAGGGGGCCGAGGGGAATCTGGGACTGGCCGGTGCCGGTACACGGCTACAGGTTGTACTTTTTTTACAAACGGTAGCTGGCGGACCCGTTCCAGCTGATGGATTCCGGCCACCACAGAAGCAGCGTTCAGCCAGCGGGAAACCCGGTAAATCCGGATGCCCATGGCACGGAGTGCTTCCAGGTAAGGAGCGTAAACGGGTGCATCGGAGACGTCCACAATGGGCCGCTGGGTAGCCCGCAGCTGGCGGCGTTGCAGGGATCGCCAGCTCAGCACCGCGGCCGCTGCCTTCTGAAGGCTCGCGGGCCAAGAGGAACCCTTGTCCGTGAAGAAGACCCAGTAGCGTGGCCAGGTTCTGCCCGCAGGGGGATCCTGAGAGCGGACAGGAACGACGTGCAAAAGTAAGGCAAAAAATCCGATCAGGCAGATTTTCAAAAGGCGGCTCATGGCTGTGTCTCCATCTGGTTCGGTTTATGGGGTGCAGGAACAGTTAGAGGGCCGTAGGGAAGGACGGCCACGGCTTCACCGGGAGGCAGTTTGGACAGGATGCGGCGAACATCCTCCTCGAGGTTCTGTAGGGGCTGCAGCTTGCACAGGCGCACCTGCTGAGGATCAAGGGAGGAGAAAAGGAACACGCGCGCTTTTTTAAGGATCTGAGCCAGAATCTGTGCCTCCCATTGGTCCAGCACCGGGGCTGGAAATTGTCGGATTGCAGCAAGAATGTCGTCGGGGGTCTGCCCCGTTTTCATCAGGTCGAAAAATTTGCCGTGGGCAGGGACGCCATCGGCGCATTCGCTTACAGCGAGAATCGTACCACCCGGCTGGACAATCCGTGCGGCCGCGGACAGGCCCTTGACGGTCTGGTACAGGTTTTGGTCCAGTGGGTAGCCGCTGTTGGTGGTGATCACCACAGGGTACAGGCGGGANACCGGCAGCGTGTTCTGCGCTGCCACGCGCCGGACGCCCTCGCGGTGGGCCTGGCGGTAGTCTCCTGCAAAAACGCCGGTGATCTCTTTTTGCATGTTCAGGGTTACATTGACCAGAAAGTGTGGGGGGCACTCCGCCACCCACCGCTGGATTTCCTGCTGGATGGGGTTGGTGTCCAGCACACACCAGGTGCTGTCTGGATGGGCGATCAAATCGTATCGGTGGATATGGAGAATCGCGCCGATGCTGGCAATACCGGGCAGAATTCCTTTAGCGCCTCCGGAAAAACCCGCAAAGAAGTGAGGTTCAATAAAGCCGAGAACAATCCGTAGGTCGGCTTCCACGTAGTGGCGGTTGAAAGCGATGGTGGTTCCGTTTTCCGTTTTGCCGATAGTCACATTCTCCCGGCTGTCATATGCATCATGGTTGAGGATGGTCAGCTGGCGAGTGAGCCGGCTGCCAAACATCTGGCGGATTTCTCTTTCTGTGTTGGGGCGATGAGAACCTGTTCCCAGCAGCACAATGACTTTCGAAAGCGGCGTATCCATTTCCTCGAGAATTGCCGGAAGGAGCAAACGGTTTGGGACGGGCCTCGTTCCATCCGATGTGACAATGGCTATTTTTCCAGCTGCTTTTGCCAGTTCCCTCAGCGGCGGCGATCCGATCGGGTGCCGCAGGGCCCGGCGTATGGCTTTTTCCGGTTCTGGAAGAGCGGCCTCCGATTTGGGGAGGAAAACATCGGTACGCAGGTCATCGCGGTGCAGCCGCAGCGCCCGAAAGGTTGTTCCATATGGGAGCTGGATCTCTTTCATTGATCTCCTTGCCATCTTGAACTTCCGGCGTTTCAATATAGGTTGTGCAGAGGTGAAAATCAATCGCAAGGGGGAAATGGCGCTCGCAGACACGGAGCCGGCAAGGGACTGAGGGAAAGGAGGCTGTCACCAGAAATCGTCTCCGGTTTCTGCTGGACAAGGTTGTGGGGTGATTTCCGGATGGTCGATGGTCTGCGAGGGAACGGAATCGGTTGAAATGGCGCAGGTACTTACATATATTGATGCAACAACCAAAATGGAGAGAATCCATGCGGCTGGAAGATGAAATTAAACAAAAACGCTTTAAGTCTCCCTACCACAAACTTCTGGTGAATATTCTTTTCACCGGCAGCTGGCTGAATGCACAGGATGTACGGCGTCTGAAACCGTTTGGTCTTTCGCCTCAGCAGTACAACATTCTCCGGATATTGAGGGGGCAGTACCCTCAGCCTGCCCGTTTACACACCATTACGGAGCGGATGCTGGACCGCATGTCCAATACCTCCCGGCTGGTGGAAAAACTGCGGCGCAAGGGACTCGTGGAACGGCAGACCTGCGAATACGACCGCCGGGCCATCGAAATCCGTATCACCGAAAAAGGGCTGGCTCTCCTTGAAAAAGTGGAGAAGGAAGAGGAGAAGTGGATCCAGCAGTTCAAAAAACTTTCGGAAGAAGAAGTGAATATGCTCAATGAACTGCTGGACAAGCTGCGCAGTTAGCCTCGATAGCTTTAGCCAATCCTCCGCCAGGTTATTCCCCCGGATGGGCTGAGTGCCCTGGGCGGGCAAGGGTCCAGCAGACGGTGTTCTGGCGGAAATGGGCCCGGTGCAATCACCGTTTCTGGCGCACGGAGCTGGGTTTTTTACGGGGCCCATTCCGGTTCCCGGATTAAAATTTTCGGCTTTCCTACACGGCGATGAATGATCCCTATTTGCCGGTTTTGCCAAAAAAAAGGTGCTCCTTTACGGAGCACCTGTGTTTTGTCAGAAGTTTTCCGGCATTCAAGGGCAGCCGCGCTATGGGGCACTGGGCCCAAGAAGTACTGCATTCAGGAACAGGCGGTTCAGACCGCGGTGGTAAGCCCGGAAGTTGGGATCTTCCACGAAGCAGATGACCCGGCCTCGGTTTACGCGCTGTTCATAGACACAGAGTGTGCCCGGAAGACGCTGCAGGCTCTCTTCCCAGATGTGTCCAGAGATGCGTAGTTTTTTTGCCGGGGCGTATACGCCGACATACCGGCGGCGCGGTGAGGGCGGTTTTTCCGAAGGCAGGTAAATTCTGTCGGATGTGACCAGGAACGGGATGTCTGCCACATCATAGCCGGCCGCCAGCCAGTATTCGGGATCCAGCTGCACAGCCAGAATACTTCCGGGGACGCGGAAATGAGGCTGGTTCTTTCCCTCTTTCGTTTCGTACCAGTTGCGGATATCCACCAGTTTCAGTTCTTTCCGGGCGAATTCCACGGCGTTTCCGATTGTCACAAGAGTTCCTCCGGAGCGCACCCATGCAGAGAGCCTGTTTTTGCCTGCCTCACCCAGCAAGCGGGCAAATTCTTCGGGGGAGCAATCGGGAAGCACGATGACATTAAAGCGAGAAAGACGGGTTCTGGAAAGGGAACTGGCCCGGAGCACAGTTACGGGAATACCATACTGGCGGTCCAGCGTGTACCAGGCCCAACCGAATGAATAACCGCGCACCGGGTTTTCGGCAACGAGGGCGATCTCTGGCATTTTCACCGTAATGGCATCGCTGGAACCGAGGGCCGGGTAACCCTCTTCGGAAAGACCGGTATTAAGGGGCAGTACCTCCACCTTCCATTTTCTGGCCACTCGCCGTAGTGCATTATGCAAAGATGGAGGGTTCTGGCCTACCCGGAAGATAACCGTTCCCGAGCCCAGTTTATGGCCTGCAATCCGCGTAGGTTTCAGCAGGACGGAGGCCCGATAGCCCGCGGCTTTCAGGTCATATAGAACCGAGAGGGCATACACCTGATGTCCGTCCACAGCGTAGGCATAGGTAGCCTGTTCCGGGGCCCGGAGTGTTTGTTCTGGCGCTTTGATTTTCTGTTTGGGCAGCTCGGGCAGTGTCCGGGTGGCGTAGCATTTCAGATTGAACAGCAGCGGCAGGGACCATGCGGTGATGTCGTAAAACCGCGGGTTTTCGCCGCGTTCAACCCGCTTCCGTGCCTCTTTGAGGAAAGCGTCCGGCAGGGGCACTTCTGGCTCCAGCAGTACCCGAACCAGCCGGCTCAAAGGCTGGTAGGCGTCAATCAGGTAACTTCCGGCGGGAATGGAAATGTTGTTCACCATTTTCCCGCGTTCATTGCGGGCTGTCTTCAAGCGAAGTGGCCGCACAGTCTGATATACTTCAATCCCATCACGAAGGAGTGTTTCGATAAGAACCCGGAGCAGGTCCGCATGCTCCTGTTTGGGCAGGAAGTAGTAACGGTAGCCCTTTTGGGCCAGATTGAGATCTTCCCGTTTGGCATTGTAAAAGTCTCTCAGGAGCGATTCCCGGTTCCGGGCCGCGGTAACCAGGGCGGTCCAGGCGGCTGTGTAATGCTGCGTCAGGGCGTCTTGCAGGGTGCGCACCGTGCCGTCGGGCCGTTCGATGGCGAGGCCGCGGGTTGAACCCTGCTCATATAGCATGCCCACGGCGCCCAGATAGCTGTTGAACGACGTTGTGTACCCGGGATAGAAGAAATTGTAACGTTCCCGCGTCATGTATTCAAAACCGGCCGTATCAAACGAAGCAGCGTAGGCCTCTCCGAACCGTTCGAACCATTTGCGGGCAAACGGCGGGAAATAAGGGCCGTACGGTTCAGTAGCCGGATCGAAATAAAATTCCACATCCGACCCCATCTCATGCAGGTCAATGGAAACCTGAGGGTGCCAGCGCAAAAATGTGGGAACGCGGTTCCGGGTTTCTTCCTGCGTCTGTGCAAACCAGTCGCGGTTTGTATCGAAATAGTAGTGACCCGTGCGAAATTTGAGGGCCTCCCAGAAGGTGAAGTCGTTATTCCAGTCTTCACGGTATGGGTTTGGACGATGGCCGCTGTTTTGGATGTTGGTAAGGGCGAATGCATCCCGGCCATCCGGGTTCAGCATGGGGTCAATAAGAATGACAAGATTTTTCAGAACCGCCCGGGTGAGGCTATCGTCCCGGGTTGAGAGGTGTTCGAGAAGCTTGAGCAGGGCTTCGGCGCCAGAAAGTTCGAATCCGTGTATGGAACCGCCCAACCAGACGACCGCTGGTTGTTGCCGGATGATCTCTTCGGCAGCGGNGGGGGGAAGTGTTCGGGGATCCGCGAGTTTGGCAGCGTTTTTCTGAATGGAATTCAGCCGGGCCAGATTCGATGGGTCCGATACAACCGCCAGGAGGAGTTCCCGTCCTTCCCAGGAACGGCCCTGTGGTACCACCTGAACGCGGTCCGATTGGGATGCCAGCGTTGTCAGGTAATGAACCATATCCCGGTGCAGGGTGATGCGCTCGCCAGGGTCGTGACCAACAATCTGCTGAAAACGGAGTGGCTGTGCCAGAACGGCGCCCGCCAGCAGGACGACCAGAAAGAGGAATCCAGTTCTCCACCACGGGTTGATCTGACATCCGCGTCGGGCAAAAATTTGCATGGCTCCCTCCTTACCTCGTTTGGTTGGCTTTCAGTACATGGCGACCGGAACCTCCGGGTTAAACCACAACCTCGCAGGAAGAGGATGTTTTCGGACGGTTTTTNGTGCTGTGATCCGTGATTTCCCGTTCAAATTACAGTTTTCCCTGCTGCTCCGGTTCGGGAACGACCAGCGGTTTGCCTGTTTCTTTCCATTTCCGTATGCCGCCCAGCATATTGTAGACCGTTTTGAATCCCAGCTCCTTCATAATTTCCATTGCCTTGCGGCTTCGGTTGCCCGAGCGGCAGTACACCAGGTATTCCTTGTTTTTGTCCAGCTTTTGCAGTTCATCGCGAAAATTTTCGGAACGGTAATCCATCAGAAGGGCACCGGCAATGTGGCCGCTCTCATATTCGGCAGGGGTACGGACATCCAGTATAACGAAAGCGGGGTTATCCGCTTTTTCCTGTATCATCGCCGCCGCTTCTTCCACGGTGATGTCTTTGTATGTGCCTGCCGGCTGGGCCGCATTGCGGGTCTTCTGGCAGCCCGGTGCAGAGATGAAAAGTAGCAAAAAAACCAAGAAAAGGGAAGAAGAGTATCGTTTCATGCTAACCTCCTGCCGGTTTGGTTTAAACAGCACAGACGCGCTGATTTTTTGCCGGTGGCGGTTCATCGGCCCTTGCCGAAACCTTTTTTCGCCAACCGGACTTGCCTGTCCGATTTTTTTCCGCGGAAAAGTGTTTCCAAAAATTTTTGGTAAGATACAAAAATTTCCCTCTTATTCCCAGCGGAAAATTCGCACGGCAAGGAGAATGCTGAGGGCAGAGAGGATAGCCAGGTATCCGGCGTTTACGGGCCAGGAGGATGGAGGGGCGCCGATCCACAGGCCACGCAACAGATTGACGACGTGGGTGAGCGGGAGAAACTGGGCCACGCTGCGGATGGCCTCTGGCAAAAATTCCCGGGGGATGGTGGCGCCGGAGAAGAAAATCATGGGGAAGAAAAAGACCATACCAACGATCTGTGCCGTACGGGCGGAACGGACCACACTCCCCAGCAGAAACCCAATGGCCAGGAACGCCAGGCTGCAGTAGAAATAGGCGGCCACCACAAGTATCATATTTCCGGCAAAGCGGAGGTGATACACCAGCTTGCCTGCAGCGGCGAGCAGAATCAATCCCAGAAAATTGACTGTGACAAGGACGGTGATATGGGCCAGAAAGATGCTGATGGGGTGGATGGGCGTTGCCTGAAAGCGGGCAAAAATACGCAGTTCCCGATAGGTAGCCAGCAAAATTGGCAGCGAGATCAGGCCGCTGGTAGCAATGATCATTGCGCCGTAGGCGGGTACGGAAATGTCCACATTGCCGAAGCCACCAAAAATGGGAGTGGGTTTGTTGCCGTAGATGCTTCCAAAGATGAAAAGCATCATCAGGGGAAAAATCAGGGTGAAGAAAGCGGCTACCTGCTCCCTGAGGAACAGTTTGAGTTCGGTAAGTGTGAGTTTCCAAAGGCCGCGCATCCGATTTCTCCTGAGTCAGTCGCGCATCTGGTGGCCGGTCAGGGCCAAAAAGACATCTTCAAGATTGGGGTATTCGACTTTCAAATTCTGGAAAACGATGTTATTCTCTACGAGGAAACGGACCACATCGACAACAAACCGGTTGCCTTCGCCCAGCACAATGACCCTATCGTCTGTGTGCTCGATATGCAGCGAGGAAAAGGCCTTCTTGAAATGGTTCAGCGGGAAATTTTCTGCCGGCTGAAACACCACCCTGGTGCGGGCCTTCAGCTGCTGAATGAGGTGTTCTGGCGTGTCCAGGGCAACAATTCGGCCTCGATCGATGATTGCTACCCGATCGCAGAGCTGCTGGGCTTCTTCCATATAGTGGGTGGTGAGAAAAACGGTCTTGCCGTCCTGCTTCATCTGGCGTACCAGGTTCCACATGGCCCGGCGGGCTTGCGGATCCAGCCCGGTGGTAAGTTCGTCCAGAAAAACAATTTCGGGATCGTTAATCAACGCGAGGGCGATAAAGAGGCGCTGTTTTTGTCCGCCGGAAAGCTGGCCGAATTTCCGGTGCCGGCTATCCCTTAAACCAAGGGTTTCCAGCAAATGCCGTGGATCGGCTTGCTTCCGGTAAAAAGAACGGAAAAGATCCAGGGCTTCCAGGACTTTTAGATGATGGGGCAGGGCAGACTGCTGTAGTTGGACGCCGATCCGCTGCATCAGCTCCGTCCGCTGGCGGGCAGGGTTCAGACCAAGGACCGAAATTTCACCTTCGTCTGGCTGGCGGAGCCCTTCCAGGCATTCGATGGTTGTGGTTTTCCCGGCACCGTTGGGGCCCACCATCCCAAAAATCTCGCCTCGGAACACTTCAAATGAAATGCCGTCCACCGCACGCACGGGGCCGTACGATTTACGGAGGGCAT